>JBBSSY010000081.1:0-9146 GCA_038241595.1 Chitinophagales bacterium
ACCCCTCTTTTGGTGCCCTTAATTATGATGGAAACACCCGCCAGCGGGTTATTTTTGAGATCGAGAATTTGGCCGGTGATCGGAAGCCGTGCAGGCGAGGTTTGAAAAGGAATGTAATTAAATGTTACCCCGTGATCAGCATGCATTTTAGCATCTGCTGTAAGATTAAAGGGGGCGGCCAGTGCCAGGGCTGTTATAACACGAAAGGTGTCTTTTACAGCTCGTGTAAATTTAGGCGTCATACGACAAAGTTTGATGAAGTTGAAAAAGTAATCGTTGGAAAGCAGGCATCGAAACAGGGGTAAATTCTTGCAGTTACATCTTGGTTTTTAGTTTTAATTACGAATCCAGGAACTAAAAATATAAAGAAATGTTAATCTGATAAAATTTATTTGGCGTATTAACTAATAGTCATTGGAGAATAGGCTTTGCACACCAGGCCTGAACAAATAGTATTTTCTATAAACATGTTTAAAACGTATGAAACCCAATACGAGACTGGGTTTCATTAAAATTGAGTAAAGTTGATCGTTTGCCAATTCGTTGCTACTTTACCTGGGAAGCTTTTGCTGAACCGAAGGTGGTGATATAATACTTTGCAAGCATGTTTGGTACTTCCCAATCTGGCATTGCGCCTGATTTCATGTAGCCGAGGTATCGTTGCATAACCTGTCCGAAATGTGCCTCATGACCAATTTTATAGTTTTCGGGGATGATCACTTTCCATCTGCCGGAAACATTGGCGACCGTTACGCCGGGATACTTCGCGGTGATTTTAGCCATCGCCTGTTGCAGGTCGGTGCCGAAACTTTTGCCGCTGCCAGCGATGGTTTCTATGTATAGCGTAGGCTGGTAATTATCTTCTTTGCCTTGCCTGATGACCAGGTTGCATTTTGTGCCACGCAGCAGGCAGTAGTGCGTGTCGCCGGCACCTTCGGGGGCCTTATAATTCCAGACAGCGGTAATGCGCGCGTGAATTCCCTTGATCGAAAAGTCTACGGAGCCGTTGACATCGGCGTTTAACACGCTGTCTTTGACAACATATTTTTTAAGGTAAGCAGGAAAAGAATCCATTTTCGTGATTTCGCTAAACTCTGATAGGGTCACCGGCGCTGGCCATTTTCTACCGCCCTGGATTTCCACATCAGTGGCATAATTGATGACGGTTTCCGGGAAGCATTCCCACTGAACGAGGTCGACCAGGTGCGTACCGACGTCCACGATGGCATCTCCCTGCTGGGCAGGATCAAAGAACCAGGATGGTCGTTTCAAGGCACTGCCTGAAACGAATTTGTAAAAGTGGTGAACGCTCTCGAGCACGACGCCCGGATTCTTTGTGGTGCCGGCTTGCAGAGTGCCGAATATTTCCGGCAACTGCGAGAATTCTTTTTGCAGGATGTTGGTAATTTCTGACCGTTCGGTCATGATATCGTACAGCATCACTTTCTTGTCCGCCGCCAGTGCAAAGGATTTCTCCAGCAGCCGAAAATTCTGTGTGTCGATGGCCATCGGTTTGTCGCCGAGTACGTTCATGCCGGCTGCAACGGACCGGTTGATGTATTCTGTTTTCCGTTGGTTATTACCCGACATCACCACCACATTTCCTTTTTTCTCCGCCACCATTTTTTCCAGGTAGTCGCTGCCCGTATATACTTCTTCTTTCCAATGCGTGGGATTTTCGGCGCGATTGTTATAGCTGTTTACCAGGTCCAGGTGACTCTTTACTTCAGGACCATCAGGCGCATATACATATACGACGGAATCGACGCCTGGGAGACTGGTTTTCTGCACCAGCGCGGCGTGGAAGTGGCCCGGGTCCAGGGTAATCAGTTTAACCAGTGTGTCTTTATCTGTCATGGCTTGTTTTGTTGTGCCTGTGTTGCAGGCTGCAAGCAGGCTTGCAATTGCTACAGATGCGGAGATTAGGATAGTGTATTTCATAAGGGAGCGGGCTGTGGGCTATGAGCTTCCAGCGTGGTTATTTTATAGTGTTTTAAAATCCGTTACCTAAAAAGGCCGTCAGCTGTGAGCTAGGAGCTATCAGCTATCAGCTATGAGCTATGAGCTATGAGCTGTAATTTAATTAAGAAAATAATCAATATTCAACAAACAATTTTCAATGATCAATAAAGAATTAAAATGTGTTTTTTGTTTGATGTCTAACGGCCGCCTTAGCTGCGGTCACCAAACTCAACCACCCCGGTTTTGCTGCGCAAAACAATCATATTCGATATTGATTGCGATTGGTTTCCTGGTTGGACGTTGACTTACGCAAATAAAACGTAGACAATTAATTGGAAACCATTAACTAAAACTATAATCCATAAACCACAAACCATAAACTATTCTTCCCCCATACCCCATAACCCATACCCCATACCCCATAACCCAAGCTGAAAGCTGAAAGCTGAAAGCTGATAGCTGATAGCTTCTTCCTCACATCATCGTCCTCACATTAAACAACACATCCTCCTGGTATGGCCAGCGCTTGGGCCGGGAAAGCATGGCATTGGCCTCATCGTCATTTTTGAAGCGTTCGCTCATCGGATCCCAGTAGAGTTTGCGTTTCAGTTTCATGGCTGCATGGTTGAGCAGGCATACCGAACAAGCACGGTGGCCGACTTCAATCGGTGCCAGCGGTGTCTGCCGGCTGAGGATGCTTTCGATCCAGTTGCCATGATGGTCAATGCTGTCGACCAGGTGAATGCCGTTCGCTTCGATCACCGAGTTTAAAATTTTTGGATCGCTGGCATCCAGTGCCTTTGCACTTTTGTCTTTGGCGACGGGGTCGCTTGAAGTTGCTGCATAGTTGCCTCGTGCGACAAAGATCCATCCTTCGGAACCAACGAATTTGACGCCGTTGGTGTACGAGTCGCTCGAGATCACCTTGACCCCGTTGGCGAATAACATCTCGCTTTTGAATGATCCGTGAACGTCCCACAGCGCTTCCGCGGCCGGCCAGGTGGCGGTCGCTGAAATCTCGATCGGACCGGTGTGTTCGGTGTCCATGCCCCAGTTCATAATATCAAAATGATGCGCCCCCCAGCCGGTTATCATGCCCGCGCCGAACTGCTCACAACGGAGCCATCCCGGACGTGAATAATCCTTCTGCGGGTGAACACGTTTCTCTGTATAATTCACATAGGGCGTGATGCCGAGCCATTTTTCATAATTCAGGTTTGCCGGGATCGGCATTTCCTGCTCTACGGTGCTTTCGGAAGACTTGTCGACCGGCAACCCGATATAAATGGTTTGCAATTTCCCGATACGCCCGTTGCGCACCAGTTCACAGGCTTTTTTAAATTGGGGCATGCTTCGCTGCTGGCTGCCGATCTGGAATATCCTGCCGGATTTGTATACTTCGTTGCTCAGCATCCGACCTTCAGAAATGGTCAGCGAAGCCGGTTTTTCCATGTATACATCCTTACCCGCTCTTACCGCATGTATGGCAGGCACCACGTGCCAATGGTCCGGGGTACTGATCACGACGGCATCTATATCTTTATTGGCAAGCAGGTCCTCGTAATTATCATAGGTTTTTGCACCAGCATAGGGCTTGCTGAACTTTTTCGTGTAGAAATCATCCACGAGTTTCTTGGCATCCTGTACCCTTTTTTTATCCAGGTCGCAGACCGCCATCATTTGTGCCTGTTCCTGTTTCATTACCCCCGGCATGTCCCATGACTGGCCAATGCGGCCGCAGCCTATCACGCCAACGTTTACCCGGTTACTCGGTGCATTTTTACCAAAAACGGAAGCCGGTACAATGGTCGGGAAAGCGGATAGGGCAAGCACGCCAGCGGTACCCTTCGCCGAATTCTTTAAGAAATTCCTCCGGCTGATTGATGATTTTTTTTCTTTCATGTGGCAAACATTTATCGTTCTGTTAATAGGGTAGCGCATCATTCGGTGTTACAGCGTGCGCTTTCGAATAATCCAACGGTTTATTGTTACCGACCACCCACTGGATACCGCCCAAAATGTGTTTCATGAACACCGGGTTTTTGTAGTTGGATGAATCATGGCCAAGTGCCGTATACCATTGTCTGCCTCCGTCAAATTGATGGCACCATATAGATGGAAAGACATTCCCATATATCACGGGTTTTTCTTTGTCCTCTACGGTGGCGAGGTTATGCACCGCCAATACGTGGAGATCCGGGTTTATTTCCGCAATATAATAACATTCATCATTGACTGGCCAATCCCTGGGCAAAGAAGACGTGGAAGGATTGAGTGTGTCTATAATGATCTGGTTGAAATGCTGCAGCTTAGCATGGCGTACAAAAGTTCCGCCGACCAGCCGTTTAAACCAGGGCCATTTCCGTTCGGTTCCTGTAACAGAATGAATACCCACAAAGCCGCCGCCAGCCTGGGTATACCGCATCAAAGCCACTTTTTGTGCATCGGTGGTGAACACGTCATTGTTGGTACTGGTGAAGATCAGTGTATTGTACTTTTTAAGGTTTTCATCGGTAAACACAAGGGGTGTATCGGCCACATCCACACCAAAACCGTACTGCCTGCCAAGTTCCTGGATACCTCGAACGGCTGCGGGAATGTTGTTGTGCAGGTATCCTTTGCCGTTTTTTGTATATACCAGCACGTTTACTTTTTTCCAGGATACGGTGGGCGTTTTCGACGCGTGCATGCTGCTGCAGGCAACGATGAAGCAAGTCAGCAAAAATTTGCCGGCGATCGTGAATGATTTTTTCAATGGCGAAGCTTTAAATTTAGTTGAAAGACAAACGATCTGGAGAAAATAATGCGTAAAGCAAAAACGGTAAATAAGTCTATCATTTGTACAGATGGCATCTAAATAATTACAAGCAGGCTGCAGGTGAAGCACTTGCCTCGTAAAAATAGTATAAAAATCCGGATTGCCATGGCCGTTCAATCAAATTTCTACAGGTTACTAACCAGCCCTTTTTACTAAATCGTTGGCGATATAAATCATAATTGTATCTTGATGGCCAAACAAAATCACCATGCAAATAAGGGAGTATCCTTTTTATTTAAAGGCCACAGTAATCCTCTTCGGCGTCATTTTATTTGTGTATTGCCTTGATGCGATGCAGGATGTACTCGTGCCGCTGGCTTTTGCAGGAATATTTGCGATCCTGCTTAACCGGCTGGTCAATAAATTCCAGCAATGGAAAATACCACGCGTAATTGCCATCGTGCTCGCCATCCTGATCGCCTTCCTCATTCTGGCAGCCATTATGTATTTCCTTTCTTCACAGGTGGCCCGCTTCGGCGACCAACTGCCGGAACTTAAAGCTAAACTTGTCTCCCTTTTGGCCAACTTTGAGCATTGGGTGGAAAACAACTATGGCGTTACCATGAAAAAACAGGGGCAGATGCTGGACCAGGTAATGGAAAAGGGCAAACCTTACCTGGGACAAACGGTAAGCACGGCACTGGGTACGCTGGCATTGATCTTTATCATCCCTGTATATATATTTCTTTTCCTTTTTTACAAAACACTTATTCTCAATTTCCTGTTCGAGATATTTTCAGAGGAGAATTCAGACCGCGTTGCCGAGATTCTGCGGGAAACCAAATCTTCCATACAGAGTTATATGGTCGGGCTTTTGCTCGAAGCGCTGGTAGTCGGTATCATGAACTCGACGGCGTTATTTCTGCTGGGTGTAAAATATGCCATCCTGCTCGGTGTAATCGGCGCGTTGCTGAATATGTTGCCGTATATTGGTGGCCTGGTAGCCATCGCGCTCCCGGTGCTGGTAGCCACGCTCACGTCGGATGGTTTCGGCACGCAGCTTGGCATAATTGGCGCGTACACCGCGATACAGTTTATAGACAATAACATCCTGGTACCGCGCATCGTTTCTTCCAAGGTGCAAATCAATGCGCTGATCTCCATCGTGATCGTTTTGCTGGGTGGCGCATTGTGGGGCATCGCCGGTATGTTTCTTTCCATCCCTTTCATCGCAATCTTAAAAATAATCTTCGATCGCATCGACGGACTTAAACCCTGGGGAAAATTGCTTGGGGACCGGGTGCCAACGAGACACAAAGGACAACTGTGGAACAGGAAACAGAAGAAAAATTTTCCGGTAGAAAAGAGCTTGGGTTAATGCTTAGAAAAAATCAATATTCAACAAACAATATTCATTGTTCTCTCAATGTCCTTTAGTTAAGGGGTCATAAAAAAATAATCAATAATCAGTTTTCAGTGCTCAATATTCAATAAAGAACAGTGCGTCAGGATGGGTTTCTTCATTGAGCAATGAAAATTGAGCGTTGAACATTGATTATTTTCTTAACTAAACGACATTGAACGTTCAATGAAGAATTTACCCATGTCCGTTGATCATTGAGCGTTGAATATTGTATGTTGAATTTTTTTCTTTATGAATTACATCACCTTCCCGCCGCCACCTTCACTCGCCGCAAGCGTTCGGTTCTTCTGGGTACTGGAGCACGAGTTGCAGGATGGTACGCCGTATATTTACCGGTCGATGGCAGATGGTTGCGCGGAGATGGTGTTTCACTACAAAGGCATGTTCGAAGAAATGACTCCCGGCTCGCCGCTGACGCAGTCCGCATCCATCATACAAGGACCGACACACCAATACCGGCGTTATATTACCAATGAATCGTTTGGCATTTTTGGCGTTTACCTGTACCCGTTTGCATTGCCCGCTTTATGCGCATTGCCCTCCACAGATTTTTTTAATGAAACGCCTGATCTGCCGCTGGTAACCGGGCCGGCGGGCCGGCAGCTTGAAGAAGAGATGATGCTTGCTATTTCCCATGCCCAGCGGCTTGAAATCATTACCAGGTTCCTGGAAAATCACCTCAAACCATTTAAGCCGGAAGAGGAGCGAATTCAACACGCAGTACGCACGGTGATCCACACTCCGGGCGTGCGATCAGTAAATAGCCTGGCCGCGAGCTTCAATATGTCGATGCGGCAGTTCGAGCGGGTGTTTAAAGTGTACGCCGGCATGCCGCCTAAAATGTATTCCCGCATCATCCGCTTCCAGTCGGCGTTGAATAATTACGGACTCAAAGGCCAGTCACTGACAGACATCGCCTACAATTGCGGGTATTATGACCAGTCGCATTTTATTAATGACTTCAAAGCGTTTTCGGGTTATAATCCGAGGGAGTATTTTGCCGGCCGTGCCGAAGGCATCGAATACCGCCAGGTATAATGTCGTGTTCTTCCAATTCCGGCCTAACAGAAAAGGCTAATTTTGACTAATAAAATTACAACCATGGACAACGTACAGATTCCCCAGGGATATCAACAGGTAATGCCTTACCTGATCATTAATGGTGCACCCAAATTTATTGCCTTTATGGAAAAGGTGTTTGATGCCAAAGAGACCATGCGTCATATGCGTGATGATGCGCACATCATGCACGGCGAACTCAAGATAGGGGAATGTACCATCATGTTTGCAGATTGCACCGACCAGTATGGTGTGCAGCAGGCCGGCTTGTTCATTTATGTGCAAGATGCAGATAAAACGTACCAGGCCGCGCTGGAAGCCGGGGCGGTTTCGGTGCAGGAAGTGTCTGACCAGTCATATGGTCGCAGCGGCGGCGTAAAAGACCCGGTAGGCAACGTCTGGTGGATCACTTCTGTAATCAAACCCTGACCTGTCAGCGGTGCTCCTTGTATGTATTAACAGGGATGCATATGCGTATTTCGGATAGTGCGTCTTCGTCTAAATCTGGTGTGTTGGTGGTTTGAGCGGCGTCTTCGAGTTGTTCCGCGGTTCTGATGCCAACAACGGCGGAGGTAATGGCGGGATTTGCCAGCGCAAATCGAATGGCTGTCTGCGGCGCGCCCCGGCCATCGATGGAATATTTGTGGACGGCGGATGCGGCGAGTCTTACTTCATCCGCAGAGTAATTGAGAAAGGCATCCGGCTTTTTACCCGCCAGCAACCCTTTGGCGAGGCTGCCGCGGGCAAGCACGCCAATATTATTCTGCATCAGCATTTCCAGGCAGCTTTCTTCGGGTCGTCGGTCGAGCAAACCATATTGCATCATGACACTCACAAGGCCCGAGCGTCGCACATATTCGCGGATCACGTTCGGGCGAATCGAAGAAATGCCATAATGTACAATTTTACCCTGTTGTTGCAGTGTTTCAAAGGCGTCGATCGTTTCATCGATGGGGTCTTCCATCGTGCCGCCGTGAAGCTGGTACAGATCGATGTGATCTGTCTGCAGCCGTTGTAAACTGTCATCTATTGCCTGCAGGATATGTGCCTTTGTCGGGTTCCAGTCCCACCCGCTGCCATCGTTTCGCCAGACATTGCCCACTTTGGTGGCTAGAACGATTTTATTACGATGCGGTTTTAACAGCCTTCCCAGCTCGGTTTCGTTTGCGCCTTGCCGGTACATGTCTGCGGTATCAAAAAAGTTGATGCCCAGTTCCACCGCGCGGTTGATGAGCTGTTCATTGACGCCGGTGTCGTCACCCAGCGACATGCAACCGAAACCGATTTCACTTACTTTTAGATTGGAGCGACCGAGGAGGGAATATTTCATAGTTGCCAATTTCGTCTTCGAAAATAGGTTTCCTTATTCAAGTGGCAATGATAAAGTGGCTACCTGCGAAGTTTTGTTTGAAGCAGCATTTACTGAATTTGACGAATTGGTAGCATTATTTGACTTCCCCCCCGAGTTTTCGATAAGATTTCCCGTCGAGTTTACATCAAGATTCCCGCGCCAAGTTTACATTAAAGTTTTCTCGCCGAGTTTACTATGATTGAATCAAAAGTATTTTGACTTCCCCGCCAGGTTTTTTTGACTTCCCCGCCGAGGTCGCCGCCGTACGTTCTAGCTTTTAATTTGGTGACTGCGCGGGACTCGGCGGTACCTTTGATGCATGACCGGATCTTGAACCGCTCACCGGCTCGGTATGAGGAAACTGGTATCACCTGCATATTTCATTGGTACCGCTGAGTCTCGCATAGTGCGCCCTTAGGTTGAAGGACGTACGGCGGTGACTCAGCGGGGAAGTCGATAAAATGAATGTTGACTTCCCCGGCGGGTGTTTGTCTGAAGCAGAATTTACTGAATTAAATAATTTTCAGAATTATTGCACTTTTTTATATGCGCGGACTTCCCCGCCGGTCTTTTTTGACTTCCCCGCCGAGTCG
>JBBSSY010000082.1:0-9126 GCA_038241595.1 Chitinophagales bacterium
TCTGTTGATAGGGAAATTCTTTTTGGGGATACTTGTAGAGATATTCCATATACGAATGTGTCGGTGTATTATCAAGATAATAATACAGTTCCTTCACATCTTCGCCGTGGTTGCCCTGGCTGTTGCCCAGACCAAATAAACGCTCCTTCAATATCTGGTCTTTGCCGTTCCACAATGCGATCGCAAAACAAAGATTCTGGAAATAATCGGAGATGCCCGCAAGCCCGTCTTCGCCCCAGATATACGATCGGTAATGGGCTTGTTCAAAGGGAAAATAATTCCAGGCATCGCCATAAGGACCATAGTCTTCGCGCACCGTCCCCCATTGTCTTTCGCTCAGGTATGGACCCCACTGCTCAAGCGGCACTTTATTTCCTGCATTCACGGCTAGACGCTGATGTTCCGCTGTCATGGTATTGAATTTCGTGGTACCGGGTGAAGATAGGAAATAGCTATCAGCTGTCAGCTGTCAGCTGTCAGCAATCAGTAGTCAGCAATCAGAAGAATCAGGAATCGTTGACACGACGTGTAAGGTCGTGTTCCGGAGCCATGTTTCTGCGATCTATTCTGACTTTAACCGCTGGAGAATGGCCGCCAGCTTTTTAGGATCCTTCATATACGGCGACAGGTCAAAGATCTCCACCTTGCTGAACTGTACGGGATGGCTTTCACTCTGCAGCGAAATGAAACCTTCTTTAATCAAATCGCCACCTTTAAAACCGGCTTTCTGCACCCAGGTGTCGCGGCCATCGTATTGGGGCTTTTCATAAGTGAGGACGGTGTCCCCGCCTACGATGTGTTTGATTACCGAATCACCCAGTACCAGCGCCCCGGCCGTCACCCACTGTTCACCGTGATACGTTTTCGATTTCGAATCCACGCAATGTGTCTTGAAGAGCTCGCCATTAAGCACCACATTGGTGCCCGGCGTACACAGGTTACCGGTATGCCGTTCGTCTTTGCCATTGCCACCAAGCAGCTGCAGTTCGAGCGAAATCGGAAAGTCCTGGTCGAGTTCCATCGTTTGCGGTGCCGGCGATTGCAGCATCGCGCCGCTGTTTCGCAATGCCCAGCCAGCTCCGCCTTTCACCTGCTGTCCGACAAAGCGGTACGTAAAGCGCAGCAGGTACGTGGAGAATTTTTTATTATAAAAGATATGACCAAACTGCTCTTTAAAATCATCGTACTGGTCATAACTAACGGTAAGCAGGCCATCCGTTACACGGAACGTGTTGCCAAAATTTTCATTCAGTTTGTGATCCTTGATCTTGATCGTCCAGTTCTTCAGGTTTTTGCCATTGAACATCTGCTGCCATTTCAACGGCGGCTGTTTCTTTTGAGAGATACCGGCCGCGCATAGCAACAACAGGCAGCCTGTAAGTAGTTGTTTCATTTCTTAAAATTAAGTATTCAATGTTTGTTGAGCAATAATAAAAGGGTATGGGGTATGGGGTCAGGGGTCAGGAAGTCGGGAGGCATTTGACGCGAGGCTTAAATTAAATACCGGTTTTCGTTCTTTAAATCTTTCTTAACAAGGGGCATTTTCTAATTACGAAACTAATCGTATATTAGCGCAATAATATAATCTTATGACAAATACGAAATATATTAAACCGACAGAAAGTGAACTGGAAATACTCGGCGTACTGTGGACAAAGGGACTCGCCAGTGTGCGGGAAGTACATGAAGCGCTGGCAGAAACGAAAGACGTCGGTTATACAACGACACTTAAATTGATGCAGATCATGAATGAAAAAGGCCTGGTAAAAAGAGATGCGTCTGTAAAAACACATATTTACCAGGCAGCTGTCAACAAGGAAAAAACACAAAAGCATTTACTGGGAAAGATGATCGACGGCTTGTTCGGTGGCTCTTCCACCCAACTCGTCATCCAGGCACTGGGAAATCACAAAACATCCAATGAAGAACTGGAAGCCATCCAAACCCTATTGAACGACCTTAAAAATCAGTAAGATGCACCTGCTGGCGCAATCCCCTTTTTTAAAAGCCCTCGGGTGGGCCCTCCTTAACAGCCTCTGGCAGTACGGCTTGCTCTGGCTGCTGGTGATGATGCTGGTAAATACCCGCAAAAAAATGGCTCCCGCCGTCAAACACGGGGTTTCGCTGGTGACCATGCTTGCCGGTTTCGCCTGGTTCTTATACGACCTCGCTGTTACCTACTTCGCCTATTCTAATGCTTCACAAGTGCCTGGATATAACTACCCGCTGCAGTTTTTACCGGTATACCATGCGGTGTATGCATCGGTGCAACACTTCCTGGAATATACCCTCTCTTATTTTTCTTTGCTTTATTTGGGTACTGTCATTTTGTTGTTTATCCGCTTCACCGGCTACTTTCACCAGTTACATTTTCTTCAGACAGCGGGCGTGCAAAAGTTGAACGCGGGCTTGCGGTTGTACGTTGAGCAAATGGCTCAACAACTCTCAATAAGCCGGAAAGTTCGTGTCTGGCTCTCCGAACATGTAGATACGCCGATGATCATGGGCTTTCTTCGCCCGACCATCCTGGTACCTGTTGCAAGCATCAACCAGTTAACGGTTCATCAGCTCGAGGCCATCCTGTTGCATGAACTGGTGCATATAAAAAGGAATGACTATCTCATCAATGTTTGCATAGCCAGCGTCGAGATCATTTTCTTTTTCAATCCTTTTGTCAAATTTTTAGTGGGCACCATCAAACAGGAACGGGAAAAATGTTGCGACGACCGGGTATTGCAATTCCGCTTCGATCCTTTCGAGTATGCGTCAGCGCTTTTTACGCTGGAAAAATACCGGTCAGTGACAATATCCGCCAGCCTCGCGGCAACGGGGGGAAATAATAGTTTCCTGCTGAGACGTATAGGACGTATCATGGGTGTACCCACAAAACCTGTTTCGGATGGTTTCAGACCCCTTGCCTATTGCTGCGCTATTTTGTTATTGGCATTCATTGCCGTGGTAAACCCCGCCGAAATAGTTGTCGAAAATATTTCACCGCAGTTGGTGTCCATACATGCCGGTCGTGCATCCTGGCGGAAAGCATTTGAGCGTCGCCCCTATGTGAATTACCCCGGGCCTCTCGGGAAAGAACGCACGCCCGGTCTTTCTGCAATACCTGCGAACATTACTCCGCCGCCGGTAGCCGACGTTGGGGATGAACCACTTGCAGGGGCAAACGGTGACGAACACCCGCTTGTGCGTAACGTGTCATTATCATCCGCTGAATCAGCAACGGAAGAAAATATCAACAAAGCATACGCGGCGCTGGACGTCGTTCAATCGGAAGCAAGGGACTTCTCCATTGAAGATCCACAGGAGCCGGCCATTCCATCGGTTCCGGCATTGCCAATCATGCCTTTCGTACCTGCACAGAGTTTTTCATTTTCTGTCGCTGCTGATACCGCGGGTAAACCGCCGCGGCTGGAAACATATAGTGAACACAAGGCCAGGGAAGCCATGGTGAAAGCCCAAAAGGCGCTTGACCAGATCGACTGGACCAACATTGAAAAACAATTAAAGAACAGCAAGGGGGATATTGCGGAAATCAAAAAACAAATTGAAGCATCGCTCAGAAAGGTCAACTGGCAGCAGATCAACCAACAGGTGAATGATTCGCTGAGCGTGGAAAACAACCTGCGGATGCGGCTGAACCTGCGGAACGATTATGACAGCATGAAAGTGTACAAGGATCGCCAGCAGCAATACGAACTCCTGCAAGAAAATCTGAAACGCCAGGAACAGCAATATAAAATGGATTCAGAACGGAAATTGCTCGAACTGCAGGATCAACTCGGCAAACAGAAAGTGACGGTACACATCTGAAAATTGGTTACCAGACATTTCTGGGACATACATCACCATATTTATTGCCAATCAGGAAGCCGATGATGATCTCGTGGGTGCCCTTGCTTACGGTGTTTAACAAGGAAGTTGTATAATCGTACGAATAGCCTACGTTCATCGTATTTGACATATTTATGCCCACCACCCCGGTAAAGCCATCTTTCACCCGGTAGCCGACCCCCCCCCAGAGGAAATCACGGTATTGAATCTTGACATTCATATCCAGTTGCGGTGGGAGGGGCTGTACCAGTTTCACCATCACAGATGGCAACGCCGTAAAATCATCATCCAGTAAAAAGCGGTATCCCGCGGTTGCAAAAAGATGCGGGATCAGTTTTGACCCGGAAGTTTTTATCAGTTGATCTGCGAAGTAGATCGTTTGCGGGATAATCTGTTGCGCCGACAAACCCACGAAATAGTCCGCCGAATACAGGTACAGCCCGGCGCCAAAATCAGGTTTCAGCTGGTTGATCTCCCCGGAATTGTACACGGCAGGATCCTGTGGATTGGCCGCGCCAAAGTCGAGTTTGGTACGGTCGAGGCTAATGTTGCGAACGCCTGCTTCAAAGCCGGCGGCAAGGGTTGTCTTTGCACTGATGCCTACATGATAGGAATAACTGGCGTAAGCAGCAAAACTATTGAGCGGCCCCGTTCGGTCATTGATCACCTTGAGCCCGATGCCATGATGCGGTTTGGCGGCTTCATAATCCTGCCAGTAATTTCGCCCGCGCGGATTTTCACCCGGCATTTCAAAGGAGGTAGCCGTCACGCGATCATCCTTTTTCCCAATCGGCGTATGAATGGTCAGGTAAGTGGTCACGGGTGCATCCTGCAAGCCCACCCATTGGTGGCGATGGCTCATCTTTACATCGGTGTAATTTTCAATACCACTGAGCGCCGGGTTTATAATATACTGGTTGACCAGGTACTGCGTATAATGTGGCGCCTGTTGGGCATGCAATAGCCATGACACCAGAACGGCAAAACATATCAGTAAAGATTTTCTCATGAGTCAGTTGATTGTTTAACGCATCAGGGTCACCGAACCATTCATCTGCATTCGACCGTTTTTCGGGTTGATGATCCAATAATAGGTTCCCATGGGCAGTGCTTTCCCGTTGGCATCCCCCTTCCATTCGCGGGTATAATTTTCAGCGTGGTACACAAGCTGGCCGTACCGGTTAAAGACGTCGACTGTTGCACCCGGATAGCTGGCCAGGTTTTCGAGGTGCCAGCTGTCGTTGATGCCATCTCCGTTGGGTGAGAAGGCATTCGGCACTTTTATTGATTTGAGTATCTTCACCGACACATCATCCGTACCGATGCAGCCGGCTGCTGATGTCACCGACAAACGGTACGTGATGTCGTTTACCGGCGAGATCAACGGAGTAAGCACATGCACATCCGCCATATAGGTGGCCGGTGTCCACAGATAGGTAGCCGGAATTAACCCTGTTGCCGCGACAACCTGCGAATTCCCCTCCAGCATATTGATGTCGGGACCTGCATTTGCCAGCGGCGTGGGCAATACCCTCACATATTGGGTGCCGGTGGTTGTACAACCGTTCGAACCGGTAAACTGGTAGAGCAACGTATTGACGCCTACGCCGCCCGTGCGGGGCGAAAACAAGCCGGTAGCCGTAATCCCCCTGCCGGTGAAGAAGCCGGTGCCCGCCTGGCCGTCTACATCGCGTCCTGCTTTCACCTGCAACACATTAAGTTCCTGGCAAACGGGTGCGATGCTGTCGAAAGTCATTACCGGGCTAGCCAACAGCACAAGCTGCTTCGTTTCCTGGTGGATACAACTGATACCGGATGATACAATATATAATATCTGGTACGTTTTTGTTGCCGGGCTGCCGAATTCAGGATACTTGTGCGAATAGGTGGTTCCGGCTGCCGGGAAATCTTTTACCGTCTTGGCTGTCGGGTCATTCGCGTAGTCCCAGTAAATTTCAAGCCGGGTGATGCGGCCGAAGTCAACGGTTGAGCGATCTTTTATTTGAACGGGCAGGTTGCTGCAAAGCCCGGTCGTGATGATGTCAAATGCGGCTTTCGGCACGCTGCCATTCACGGTAAACCATTTTGTGGTATCGGCCACGCAACCATCTTTCGAAGTCACCTGTAGGTTCACTGTGTAATTTCCAACGGCGGTAAACTTGTGAGACGGATCTTTATCCGTGGCGCTATTTAACGCGGCAGTTGCCTGCTGGTCACCAAAATTCCACAGGTAGGTAAGTTGGTTGCCGGTATTGTCAGCGATACGCGTTGAATCAAAAAAGTTTGCCGTTGGGTCGTCCAGGCAAATCGCGGGGAGACTGAAGTCCGGTTCTGGCAGATTGCCGACCGTTAGCGGAACAGAAACACTGCTCTTGCAGCCCGACGCCGATTCTACGGTTAACCGTATGGTGTACTTTCCCGCAACCGCGAAGGTATGAACGGGGTTTTGAATCGACGAGGCAGCGCTGCTGTCGCCAAAATTCCAACTCCATTTCGCCAGCTGGTTATTGGTGGGGGTAGACAGATCGGTAAATTTTACCACCCGCTTTACACAAGCCGTTCCTTCCACCTTAAATTTCGCCACCGGCTGCTCGGTCAGCGCCAGCGTTTTTACCACGGTATCGGATACGCAGCCGATATCGGTGATCGACGAAAAGGACACCGTATATGTTCCGGGCGTTTTATAAATATGGGTAGGATTTTTCCCCACGAAGTTCGTGGCATCGCCAAAATCCCATGCATAGCGGATAACAGGGCGCCCATTGCCGTTGGTGCTGTCTTTAAAACTGATGGGATCATTGAGGCAGCCTGTGTGGTTAAGCGAAAAGGTAACATCGGGCCTTTCAAATATCTGCAGGTCATATTCAATTTCCTGTTCGCCGCTACAACCGTCCGATGTTGGGTTATCTGCAACCAGCGTGATCGGGTACGTTCCAACGGTATTGATCTGGTAGGCCCTGTTTAGTGTGTAACGGTACAATGTTTTGTCGTTTACCGTCCAGGAAGAATCATACACCGGCGCCTTCACGGTGGTATCCGCAAACAATCCTTTAAATAGCCACTTGATGCTGACCGGCTTGTAGGGAAAGGTCATGGAAAAGCGAAACGGCGAACTTTTACATCCTGCAGGGAAATTGACTGTAGCGTACTGGTTTTTGATGCTTACAAATTGGTACAGATCCTTGAGGTTGGTGCCGGCGGAATAACCATATGATTCAGCGCTGCCAAACCCGTAGGCAATGGCGTTAAACCCCGAGTCGCAGGTAAGCGTGTGTGTTCCTTTGGAAACCGTCAGCTGTACATAAGCATAATTTGCATTTGCGGCCAGCGGCTTAAACGTGCCGGGTGACACGCCATCTACTTTAAAAGAGCCGGTCACTTCCGGAATATTACGCAGCACCACGTTCAGGTGATGTTCGTCAATATTGGTATTTGCGGCGGGTTGCATCGAATTAAGCGTAACATCAGACAGCGTTTGTTCCACCGGGTTCAGGTAGATCATGTCAGGATCACCCTGGCCGGTATTGCCATTACATCCCGAAGTAGTCAGGTACTGGGCGACCAGTATTGGCTTATCTGACTCGATGATAGCCGGCTGGTTGGTATTGAATTCATAATACTGGCCCGCTACAAAAGCAGCCGCGGGGAGCACCCCGCCATTCATGGTCACCACCGCAGATGGGTCAGATTTAAATATCCTGAAGATGTTATACTGGCTCTCGGTGGAGTTCCTGCTGATGCTGGGTACAGTAATATATGTTTTACCCCAGGTGCTCACGGGGTACATCTGCTGGTACAAATTATCGGATGTGCCCGCCCGGGAACAGCCGATAGCAATTTTACCGCTGCCACAGAATACGGCGATTTTTTTACAGCTCGTCGTATTGGTACTGATCGAGCGGATCTGCGATCCGGTGAGATCGACGCCTTTGAAAGGATTGTTGGTACTTGTCAGTTGCCCCAACGCCTGGTAAACCTGCCCGCGGGTTAGGTTTACAATGTATGGAACGCCTGCAGGGTGGCCACCCTTAGTGGGCGCCGCCGGTATAATCTCCACCGAGGTGATCCCGGTGTCGGTGGCAATCACGTCGAAATATGAATACGAGTTTGGGCTGTTTGATACCTGCTGGTAATTCATGGAATAGTAATTACGGCCCAGTGTGGCAACGGGAAGGCAAACGGTTGCGCCGGAAATCGCATTGATATATATAAAACTATATACCACAATGGGTTTAAGCGCAGTAACATGTATGCCCAGGCTAAAGATGCCTTCGTCGAGCAGCGCGGCGGCATTTGGGATGTCGACGGTTGTAATCTGGTTTGCACTTACAGTAAAGCTCTGGCTGAAACCGGTGCCGGGAATGTCGACGGTTCCGGTCGTCGAGACATCAGAAGTCATATACAACTGCATTTTCTGCGCGGCATTTTGGGCCGTGATGGTCTCAAACATCCTTACATGGTTGCCGTAAGCAATCCAGAATTCTCTGCCCTTATTGGAAAAATCCTGCCCATGGACGAATCCGCAAACAATAAACGACAACCCGATAAGCACCAGTTTTAACATGAAACGCGAATTATTTGCAACAGGCTCCTAAATTACGATTTTGAACGGCATTTCTATGCGACATCTGGTCTGTATCCCCCTACTTTTCCAGCAGAACGGACAAGGCCCGGTACGGTCCCTCGCAAAATAACAAGTCAATGACACTGCAACCAGGGATGAAACCGGTCCGCGCCTCAAAGACCTGGTGGTACCTCGGGCTATGCATCTCCTCGATTTCTGAAATTTCCGCAACCGAACATGCGTCGGCAAGTGAGTAAGTCAAAGGCCGTTTCAGTTTATCCAACACCCAGTCAAGGCAGGCCAGGTTCCAGTCGGTTAAATAAACCACATGAATAGAAAACAGATCAGCCATTCCGTCAGTATAATGTTCAAACCATGGTGATCCGTTGTATGCGGAACAGATGCTCTTGAAATGCCCTGATTGCCAATTTATATCCTTTGCTATTTTTACGTCCTTGAAATTACACCGCTGGTTTCGACCATTTTCAAGTGGCACCGTCAAAAGCAGGGGCCCGTTGGCAGTGGCAAGCGTACATCTGTTCAAAAAAGCCCCTTTTTGATATGGATCGCAGATAGAAAAAACGACATAATCTGCGGCATATAATTTTTTATAGAATGTTAAATTACCAAAATATTGCAAGTCAATCATTTGTAGTTTATTATTGATATTTTATGTAAGCGATTAAGTATTTTTTGGTTAATTGGTTAACATTGGTTAA
>JBBSSY010000083.1:0-9089 GCA_038241595.1 Chitinophagales bacterium
CTTTCTGGTTGATCTTGTCCAGGATCTCATCCACTCTTTTCTGCGTAACATTCGGTGTTTTTTTGAACGGCTGGGATTCATTCACTTTATAAAAAAACTGATCTTTTGGGCTTTTTTCTTTGATTTTTTTGTCGGGATTAAACAAATTTTCAACCCAGTCAAAGAAATTATTCATCCATTCGCTCCAGTCGTTGCCTTTGCGCATCTGGTAAATGAATAAAAAACCGAAGCCGGCGCCGGCAAGATGAGCCACGTAATACGCAGGATCTCCGCCAGACAAACTGGAGAAATCAACGATAAAATAGGCCAGGGTAAGTATCCAGAGCGGCACGCCGCCGTTGATCATCGGGAAGATGCGGTAGTCAGGCGACACGGCCGTAGTTGCCACTGCAACAGACATGATTGCCGCGTTCGATCCAAGCAGGGTGGCGGTAGGTATCTGCGGTTGCAGGGAGGGAAAGATGTAATTACTCAATACATAGAAAAAAGCACCTGCCAGTCCGCCATAAATATAGATGGGCACCAGTTTGCGATTGCCCGTCAGATCCTGCAGGATATATCCGAAACACCAAAGCCAAAGTATGTTACCGAGGAAGTGAAATAACTTCTCATGGGTAAACATAAACGTAAAAATCGTCCACGGCCTGGTGCCAAGTTTGGTGATTTCGGCAGGCAATGTAAACCAGTTGAATATGTTATGGTAGTAAGCGACGAGGTTTAAGTCAGAGACCAGGTAAATGACAAAGATGAATTTTAGCAGCACGTAAACGATGGCGTTCAGGATCAGTAAATTGACCAGGGCATTGCCATCCTGCCCCAGTGAAATTTTATGACCTTTTCTTTCTTCCCTGACTTTCATGAAATAACAGTATTGTAATTGTTAACCCTAATTTACGTAACAACGGTCATAACGTTATATTATGATACCGCCATCGTTTAATGTTTGAGCGGTTGTAAGTCAGAAAGTGGTATTGCGCCGGTTCCTGCTCCATATCCAACAGATAATAAAACCAGCGAGCGCGCCGCCGAGATGGGCCCAGTGTGCGATATTGTCGCCCGGCACCTGTGCAATCTGTCCGAAAACGTCAATGGCCATCAAACCCGGGATGGCCCATTTTGCCTTTACCGGGATAGGGATAAACATGAGGAACAGGGGCACATTTGGATATAGATAGGCAAAAGCCACGAAAACACCCATGATAGCGCCGGAGGCACCTACGGCATAACTTCCCCCATCAGATAATAATAAATGCGCTGCCCCTGCAAACAATCCGCAGAGCAGGTAAAATTCCAGGAATCTTTTCGGTCCCCAGGCTTCTTCCAGGTATCTGCCAAACATCCACAACCCAAACATATTAAACAGCAGGTGCATAAAGCCACCATGCATGAACATGTGGGTCAACAGCTGCCAAATTTTGAAATAAGGTGACTGGATCGGCCAGAGTGCCCCCCAGATTTCCAGGGAAATACCTTGTTGCGACAACACCACCTGCGCCAGGTAAACAAGACCATTGATGATCAACAGGTTTTTTACAACCGGTGGAAGTGCATTAGAGGTTCTATATAAAGCCATACTATTTTTTGTTTTACGAAAATAAAGTTTATTGTTCACCCGACTGTAAGTAATTGCAACTTGAATCCGATTGGTCTTCGATGGCAGGTAGTTGTGTTCGCAGCCTCAGTTGTACCACATTTTCAATATGATGCGTATGCGGAAACATGTCAACGGGTTGTATTCTCGTTACAACGTATTTCTCATTCAATAGGTTCAGATCCCTGGCCTGGGTTGCCGGGTTACAACTGACATATACAACGATCGGCGCTTCGATTTCCAGGATCTTCCTCACCAGTTTCTCATGCATGCCGGCCCGCGGGGGATCGGTGATGATTACATCTGGTTTGCCGTGTTCGGCGAAGAATGCCTCGTTGCACACATCAATAACGTCACCTGCAAAGAAACGCGCATGATGGATGCCATTTAGCAGGGCGTTCTCTTTTGCATCATCAATGGCCTCTTTAATCACGTCAACGCCGATGATCCTGGCAGCATGGCGGCTCACAAAAATGCCAATGCTTCCTGTACCGCAATACAAGTCGTATACGGTTTCCGAACCGGTAAGTGCTGCAAACTCGCGGGTTATCTTGTACAACTGCTCCCCCTGGTATGTATTTGTTTGAAAGAACGACTTCGGCCCGATTTTAAAGCGGAAATCTTCCATGGTTTCGATCACGTGGTCTTTCCCTGCATACACCACCGGGTGGAGGTCATAAATCGTGTCGTTCCATTTTGGATTAATGGTATAGATCAGGCTGGTGATGGAAGGCACCTGTTTAAGCAGGTAATCAAACAGGCGTTTCCGCTCTGTGGCATCGTCATACCCGAAACAGATATTGACCATGATTTCGCCCGTGGAACAGATCCGCAGGATCAGGTTGCGCAGCCAGCCCTGGTGCTCCCTGATGTCGTAAAAAGTATAACCCTGCTCCGTCGCAAAGTCACGGATCAGGTTCTTTATGATATTGGTTGGCTCATCCATCAGGTGACAGATATTAATATCAATCACTTTGTCAAAAATGCGCGGCGCGTGAAACCCCAGGGCGTTTTCGGGCTTGATAATACCGTCCTCTTCGATTTGTTGGTGGGTGAGGTATTTTTTGTTGCAGAAGGTAAAGTCGAGTTTATTGCGGTACCTGCGGTCGGGATGGGCGCCGATGATGCGCTGCAATGGAGGCAACAACACTTTACCAATGCGTAACAAATGCTGCTCAACTTCTTTTTGTTTGTAGTCTAGTTGCCGTTGGTAAGGAAGCATTTGCCATTTGCATCCACCGCAGGTACCGAAGTGTTCACAAAATGGCTCCACGCGGTCGGGTGACAACTCATGAAAATAAACGGCCCTGCCTTCTGCCCAATCCTTTTTGTTTTTGGAAATACGTACATCCACAACATCACCCGGAACGGCGCCTTCCACAAAGATTACTTTTCCTTCCAGCCTGCTGAGCGATTTTCCTTCGGACGCATAGTCTTCAATCTTCAGGTTCTGCAGCACGGTTTGCTTTTTTCGCATGGAGCAAAAGTAATATCATTCAGGTACTTAAAAGAGGTTCAAATGGTTATAATATGCATCTCTCGCATACTGTCCCGGTTTTTAATAAAATTGCAACAGCAATACCAGGGCGGAACCCGGCTAATTCGCTTCAAGGGGCACAGCAGACATTCACTTTATATCTTAATTGGTTGGCAAACAAAATTCACCGCCTGGGAATATTTGCCAATCATGGCAAGATCCTTGTTTAGGTAGATAAAATAATTTCATTATAACTTAATTTAAAAGAAACACATGAAAAGCACCATCCTTTTCGTTATGCTGATTGTAGGATTAGCATCCTGCGAAACGCCTTCATCAGCCACAGGCACCGATACCATGTCTGCTGATAGTACCATGTCAACAGGCACAATGAACAGTACAACAACTGCCGACTCTATGAGTTCGTCAAGTACTTCACCCGCCACGACTACTATGGATTCTTCCATGAACAAGACCGATAGTATGCCAAAATAATCATCATACATCATTTTCAAAAAGCCGTTCCATTGAACGGCTTTTTTTATGTCAGGGCAGGTTATGGAGAAGCAGTAACTGCATCGACGAATGGAACATATGAGCCGCGTATTATCAATAATATGGCAGACATTTTCAGGTGCTAACGGTTTTCTCTACATTTACTGCTGAAAGTCATCAATTTGCCCAACCAATAGCAGGCATCACCACATCTAAAACAACCAGACATGAATTTAAAAACTACGGCTTTGCTAACCTTTATTTCCTGCTGTCTTTTTTCCTGCGTCAGCAACAAAAAGTTTAAAGCGGAGCAGGTGCGCTACGTAACACTGGACGCGGCCCATACGCGGCTGCAAAGTGATCTTCAATCATGTGAGGCCAACAGCGCCGAGCTCGCCCGCAGCAAGGCCGCTTTGCAGTCGGAACTTGACAACCTGAACAAAATGAATGCATTGATAAAAGAAAATAATACAACTGTTTTGAGACAGTTGCAGGATCTTTCTGTGTTGTCTGGAACGCAGGCGGAAAGTGTGAAGAAATCACTGGAAAATCTTGGTGCGAAAGACTTGTACATCCAGGATCTTCAATCGGCGTTGTCTAGAAAAGACTCGCTGAATATGGTACTTGTCATGAACCTGAAAGGAGCGCTGACCGATGTCAACGACAAGGATGTGGAAATTAAGGTAGAAAAAGGGGTGGTCTTTATTTCTATTTCAGACAAGATGCTTTTTAAAAGCGGCAGCTATGATGTTACCGACCAGGCAAAAGGGGTACTGGGCAAAGTGGCGCAGGTGCTGAATCAAAACCCACAGATCGATTTTATGGTAGAGGGACATACGGATTCTATCCCGATCAAAAATACCTGCATCATAGACAACTGGGACCTTAGTGTTAAAAGGGCAACTGCGGTAACCCGCATTTTGCAGGAAACCTACCAGATCAACCCGGTAAGAATGACAGCAGGTGGTCGCAGCGGGTATGTTCCGTTGGCCTCCAATGCAACTCCCGATGGCCGCAGCGTCAATCGCCGCACACGCATCGTGATACAACCGCAGCTGGATCAATTTTTCCAACTTTTGGAAAAGAAGTAAAACGGGTATTAGAAAGGGGGAAGAGGGAGACAGGAGGCGGGGAACAGCTCTGCCTGGTGTAGAACGTATCGTATATTACCGTAGTCAGTGTTAAGCGGCACTATTTTTTATATAGGTAAGAGAATTGACCTTCGTTAGGGGCATGGTTGTGGACCGGGGTATCTCCTGATAACGTACTCAACCAGAAACTATAAACCAGAAACTACAAACTTTCAACCATTAAAACTTAATACTATGTTATGGCAGGGCAGACAAGGGAGTTCCAATGTTGATGATCGTCGCCGAATTTCAGGCGGTGGACTCGTGGCAGGTGGCGGGATCCTTGGAGTAATCATCCTTGTATTAAATCTTTTCCTTGGCAACGGCGATGCGTCACAATTGCCCGAGGTGATTCAAAATAGTGGCAACGCTCAATCAATGAGCCCGCAGGCACAGGCCGCCGATGATCAGCGTGCGGAGTTTGTAAAAGTGGTGTTGAAAGACACAGAAGACATTTGGACCAAGCTTTTCCGTGAACAAGGCAAACAATATGAGTACCCGACACTTACGCTTTTTCGCGACCGCATTCAATCCGGTTGTGGTGGTGCAAGTGCCGCTTCAGGTCCGTTCTACTGCCCAGCAGATCAAAAACTATATATTGACCTTGCGTTTTACCAGGAATTAAGCGAACGTTTCAAGGCACCCGGTGATTTCGCCATGGCTTATGTAGTGGCCCACGAGGTAGGGCATCATATACAGACTTCATTGGGTACCTCCCAGAAAGTGTCGCAGTTGCGGCAACGCCTTTCCGAAAAAGAATATAACAAGTACTCCGTTATGTTGGAACTGCAGGCAGACTTTTATGCAGGCGTCTGGGCGCACTACGAAAAAAATGATAAAAACGTGCTGGAAGAAGGAGATATCGATGAGGCCCTCAATGCGGCCAACGCTATTGGTGACGACCGCCTGCAGAAAGAATCACAAGGCACGGTGGTACCTGACGCCTTTACGCACGGAACGTCTCAACAACGCATGTACTGGTTTAGAAAGGGTTTTCAAAGCGGGGACATGACACAGGGAAACACGTTCGAGGCAGCCGATCTTCAATAAATTATTATGGAAGGACCGTCGCTGGTAATCTTGCAGGAGGAAACCCGCCAGTTTATCGGAAAAAAAATACTTGACGTTAAGGGCTATGCGCCCCTTGATCATGACCGAGTCCTCAACCAGACCCTGGTTGATATTAAAACCTGGGGTAAACATTATTTACTCTGTTTTAAGAAATTTACCGTTCGTGTCCATTTTATGTTGTTCGGCAGCTATCGAATAAATGATCCAAAAACAGGTAAAAATGCGAGCCTGGGCCTTACTTTTGCCAACGGCATACTCGATTGTTACATCTGCAAAGTAAAACTGATCGAAGAAGACCTGGACCAGGTGTACGATTGGGCACTGGATATGCTGTCGCCAAAATGGGACCCTAAAAAAGTTAAAAAGCTTTTGATGGCCTACCCCGCCGAAAACCTGATTGGCGATATTTTACTCGATGCGAAATTGTTTTCCGGTGTTGGCAATATCATTCGCAATGAAGTGTTGTACCGGGTAAAAATTCACCCTGATTCTTCCCTGGGCGCGATTCCCGTAAGAAAAATTACCGCACTTATCAAGGAAACACACACCTATAGCTTTGATTTTTTACGCTGGCGAAAAGCAAATGAGCTCAGCAGGCACTGGGAGATCTATTCCAAAAAGAAATGCCCGCTTGGGCACGAGGTCCAGAAAGAATATACCGGCAAGACGAAACGAAGGAGTTTTATTTGTGCCTGTTTGATCAAGTACGCTTTGAACAATGAAGGCGTTAAACCAGTAAAGGGCTAAAACATAAAAACCAGTTAGAGCGCTTGTGGCTCGATATTATCTATCAAACCAATTCTGCGAGTCATCTGGCAATCAATGCATTATTTTAAATTCGTCGAATTCGACCGACGTGATCTCTTCTGAAAATACGTTTTCCACGCGTGCGCCGACCGGGCCGTGGCTGCACCAATCCATAAATTTTTTAATGTCCGCCTTTTCACCTTGCACGATCATTTCCACATGTCCCTCGCGGGTATTTCGTACCCAGCCGAAAAGACCTACCTGAAGCGCCATTTTTTTTGCTGAATTTCTGAAGAGTACGCCTTGCACTTTTCCATGAACGGTGAGATGAACAGTTGACATTTGATAAAAATACAATTTCATATGGATATTAACCACGTGATTTCCACAGCCCGACCTGTTGAAACAGACTTTTATGTCGTTATTTAGCACGCCTAAAGCATCTGCATGTCCAAAAAACTGCTTTCGGTGATAAGCCTGGTATTCGTGATGGTTGTTTGGGGCAGTTCATTTACTGTTACCAAGGTTGCCGTGCGGGAGATGCCACCGGTATATTTCGCCTTCCTTCGCTTTGCGGTGGCGGCCGTTATTATGGTAGTCATTTTATTCGTTAACCGCCGAAAAGTTTCATTGGCGGCGCCCTGGCAAAGTGTCGTTTATATGGGACTTTCAGGCATCACGTTCTTTTATATTTTTTTCAATTATTCCCTGCGTTATACCTCCGCTTCCACCGGCGCGATTCTGGAATGATTTATCCCGGTAAACGTAGCCATTTTTGCCGCGATTTTCCTGCGGGAGAAAATGGTTCGCAGGCAATTGGGTGGTATCCTCCTGTCGTTAGCGGGAGTTGTACTCGTAGGACTGATGGCCGAACCGGCTCACCATGCGTCCAACCCGTTGCTCGGAAATGGGTTGATGCTTGTTTGCATTATCTTATGGTCGATTTACACAATTATCTCGAAACAGACCGCGGCAATCAATCCACTGGTCATCACTACCTATATCTCGGTGATCGGTGCCTTGGCGCTGGTGCCGTTTGTACTGTTTGAATTAAAAGGAAAACCATTCCCGCTACCCAGTGCTGGTGCCTGGGCGGCCATCATTTACCTCGGTTCTGTAGCGTCAGCGCTATGTTATTTCTTATACAACAAAGCCTTTGAGCAGTTAAGCGCCGTACAGGTCGGCAGTTTCCTCAATCTCGACCCTGTCATCGGCGCCTTACTGGCAGTGGCATTCCTGCACGAAAAAATTCAGGTCTGGCAGATCGTTGGCTGTGTGATGGTCCTGACCGGCGTCTGGCTCAGCACCGGCTCAAAACAGGCGCGGGACAACCGGTAATAAATTTTAAAAAACAACGGCCGCAAGGTTATTGAGATGCACCTTCGTAACTTCGCCCTATGCTTGATTATGACTATTTAAAGGGATTGAATGAACCGCAACGCGAAGCCGTATTGCATACAGACGGAGCCATCATGATCGTTGCCGGAGCAGGAAGCGGGAAAACCAAAGTGCTTACCACCCGCATCGCACACCTGATGAATCATTGCGGCGTGGACGCATTTAATATACTGGCACTGACCTTTACCAATAAGGCCGCCGCCGAAATGAAAGAACGGGTAGAAAAAATACTGGGCAACAGCGAGGCGCGCAATTTATACATCGGCACCTTTCACTCCGTATTTGCCCGCATCCTGCGGGGAGAAGCCGGTCGGCTCGGGTATCCAAACAGTTTTACGATCTATGATACCGACGACGCCAAAAGCGTAGTAAAAACGGTCGTGAACGAATTAAACCTGGACGACAAACATTACAAAGCCGGCATGGTCTACAACCGGATCTCTGCTGCAAAAAATGCACTCGTGGGCCCGGCGGAATACGCCAATGACTACTACATCCAGCAGGAAGATACCCGCAGCAACCGGCCTGCCATCGCGCAGATTTATGACGCATATGCCAAACGTTGTTTTAAAAACGGCGCGATGGATTTTGATGACCTGTTGCTCAACATGTATAAGCTGCTCAAAAACTTTCCGGAGGCACTGCACAAGTACCAGTACAAATTTAAATACGTCCTCATCGATGAGTACCAGGATACGAATCCTGCTCAGTACGAGATCATCAAATTACTCGGAGCCGTTCACGAAAATGTATGCGTGGTAGGTGATGATGCGCAGAGCATCTACAGCTTCCGCGGAGCGACCATCCAGAACATCCTGCAATTTCAGAAGGATTACGATGACGTTAAAACGATCATGCTGGAACAGAATTACCGCAGCACGCAAAGCATTCTCAATGTTGCCAACGATGTGATCGCCAACAACAAAGGACAGTTGCCAAAAACCCTGTGGACGGAAAACCTGGAGGGAGAGAAGATCCGGCTTGTGCGTACGGCGACGGATAACGAAGAAGGCAAGGTGGTGGCCGATACCATTAAGGAACAGAAGCTGCGAAATCATTTTCACAACATGGATTTCGCGATTCTCTATCGCACCAACGCCCAGAGCCGGAGTTTTGAAGAAAGCCTGCGACGGATGAATATTCCCTATAAGATCTATGGAGGTATCAGCTTCTATCAAAG
>JBBSSY010000084.1:0-9047 GCA_038241595.1 Chitinophagales bacterium
TTATCAAAAAGTACCTGCCCGGCACAGTAACTGTTGGCGCTGTAGTTTGGATCACCCGTGGAATCGCCGAGGTTTTTGCCATTGTACAGGAGCACAATGCCTTTGTGTGTCATTACCGCGGGCGGACCGCATTCGGTCAGGTGGCTGTCGAAAAATCCTTTACGCGGCTTGATAAACGCTTTCAGGTTCTTCTTCCCGTCCAGCACCGGTGTCCAGTTCACCAGGTCGTTGGACGTCGCGCCGAAGACGCTCTCCTCTCCCCAGTAAATAAAATATTTCCCGTTGATCCGGTGGATGACCAGTTTATCGTTTTTGACGCGGGTGATAATGGATGCCGACTTGCTCCACCGATCCAGGAACTTTCCGGCGTACGCGGTGCGAAAAATCGGGCCGTGCTTTTTCCAGTTTATCAGGTCGCGGGAAGTGGCCACACCGATACGCGCCACTTTGCGGTTCCACTGGGTGTAAAAAACGACATAAAGGCCATCTTCGGTTACTGCTACCCGTGGGTCTTCGCAACCACCGGGATATTCGAATGCCTGCTGGCTGTCGGGACCCGGATAAAGCACCGGCGTGCCGCGCCGTACAAACGTTTTCCCATCGGCACTTTCCGCATAGCCAATACGCGAGGTGCGCTCCCCGATCGCAACACCCGACTTATCTTCTGCCCGGTACAATACAACGACTTTACCATTCCGGAGCACCGCTGCGGGGTTAAATGTGTCGTTCGATTCCCATTTGATGGCCATCTTCTTCATCGGGCAATTAAACAAGGTATTATCCACCGGTGAAATAAGGGGGTTTAAGCCTGCCGGCCGCACGAAACCACCAAGGGCCCAGCCGGGTAAGCTATCGGCCGTTGCGGGTATGCCTGGTTTTACCGGATTCCGCCGGCGATCCAGCAACGTCTCCCTCTCCCTCGCGGCTTCAATGGACACCACGTCCTGCGCGGGCGACACAAAGGTGTTTACGCCGACTGGTTTATTGAGCTGGCTATACATTAGGGTATAACCACCCAGGATCGCCGCGACGAGCAGCATGTTTTTATAGGTTAACATGACCTGTCTCATTTTTTGCAACGACATAAATTTGATGTATCCTTGAACGCCGGAGACAACCGGTTATCTGTCGGTTACGCTTGGTATAGTTCACAGAATACGCTGTTTCGTCCGCGGTCGGCAGAACAGACAAGTAGCAAGCGCCTTCGTTGCCGGTAAACGGTTTACTTTTTAATCTCCTTCATCCGGATATTCCTGAACCGCAACGCCGATCCGTGTCCCAGGAAACCAATATGCCCCTTTGCATTCCTCAGGCCGGGATGTTCCTTGCCATCGGCCGTACCTTTTTTGACAGCCTGTTTGATGTCCCCGTCAAGGATCACTTCGTTATTCAGGATCACTTTGATTTTGGAACCCTTCGCGATCACTTCTTCGTAGTTCCATTCGCCTACTGGTTTCAGGAATCCCTTTTTAGATGGTATGATGCCATAAATCGAACCATGATATTGGTACGGTTTGAGGTTCTTGTAAATATCGGCGGTATCGTCGAGGATCTGCAACTCCATGCCCACGTAGGCCGCGTCGCCTTCCATGGGTGTGCGGATTCCAAGGCCGTTGTTGGCGCCGGGTGTCAGCTGGAATTCAAAACGAAACACGAAGTCGCTGTATTCATCCTGCGTATATAGGTTTCCGTGACCACCACCGCGCTGGCTCACCAGGATGTCGCCATTGTCTACGGTATAATCCGTTTTATTGCCGGTCCATTTATCCAGGTTCGACCCGTCGAACAATACGGTATACCCTTCTTTTTTCTCTTCCTCGCTGAGTTCGAACGGCGGCGAACCGGGCAATTCGCGCAGGTAAAGATTGCGGTAGGCAACATTGGTTCCATGCGCCTGCAATTCCAGTTGTTCACTGGGATAGATAGGCAGGTTGCGGTCCCAATAATTTTCGAGGGTCACACTGTCTGTAACCAGTTCACCGTTCAGGAAAACAGTCACCTTATCCCCCTTCATAATGATGTGAAAAGTGTTCCATTCCCCTACCGGGTTGTCCGCCACTTTCAGCGGTTTCGATGGGTTTTTCTGGTTATTGTACAAGCCGCCGGAGCCGACCTGCGCGCCGACATTGCGACGGGCCGTATCCCAGATCTGCACCTGCGGTGAGCCGCGGAGGTAGATGCCGGCATCGCCATCCTTTGTAATTTTCCAGTCGACAAACATTTCAAAATTGCCATACTTTTTGGTAGTGGCGAGGTTGTTGCCATGCCCGGTAAATACCAGCAGGCCATCTTTGGCTTCCCATCCACCGGCCATTTCTTTATCCGCTTTTTCCTGTTCGGCCGCGAGGGTGGCCGCATCCATTTTTGCGCGTTTTACAGGGTCGGCTACCAGGCCTTTCCAGCCGGTAAGGTCTTTTTCGTTGAATAAGGGAACAAAGCCTTCACCTGCAGGCATTTCAGCCAGGTGTTTGGCAACTGCTTTTTTCTGGTAGTCGGCATCGCCGCCTTTCAGCAGGTCACCGGCTTTGGTCATCAGCGCACGGACGTTCGCACCGGTAAATTCGGGGTTGGCCAGGCCGATGACTGATACGGCGTTGGCTGCCTCTCCCTGCACGGCAGCGTCGTCTAGAAATTTGCCTGCGTAAAGCATCGCGAGGAAAGTATTACAGCGACTCACTTCGCGCATGATGGTCTTGCGTTGCGCGTCGTTGTCAGATAGCGCCATTGCTTCACGAAGCATCAATAATTTTTGGTCAGCCGTAAATGAGGATTTGCTGATCAGCTGGATATAACCGGCCAGGGCCGATTGCGTGGCGGAGGTGGCTGGTTGCCGGGCGATGGTTAGCAAAGCCATTGCTGCACCGGGGCCACCGGCTTTTGACAAAGCGGAAACGGCTGCTTTTTTTGCGCGTTCGTCACCTTGCTCGAAAGCGGTATACAATTGTTTCAATGCTTCCTTACCACCAATGGTACCGAGCACATCAAGCAGCAGGTATTGTTTGCCACCAAAGGTTTTCAACTGATCGGTAATAAGGGCCGTACGTTGTGCAGTATCGGTGACGCCTGCCGTAGCAGACACAATCGCCCGCTGGATCTGGATGATCTCGTCCGGTGATGTGGCGCCATTCAGCAGGGTAAAAAGCTGTGGTAGATTTTCTTGTTTTGATATAAAGGGCAGGGACTGTACGGCCGCGGCACGCAAGGTGGGATCGGTGCTCGTTAACTGGTCAAATATTCTTGGTGCAAACTGATCCGCACCGCGGGAGGCAAGCACCCGTACTAGCGCCGCTTTGCCCGCAGGGGAAGTTTTGTCCATGGCCGCAGCTACCTGGGTCGTAACCTCATCCCCTTTCATGGTCTGGATGGCACTTACGATCGCATCGTTCTCCGGCGCCGTACCGTTTTTTAGCAAAGGCAGTAAAACGGGCAACGCCGATTGCTGGCCGAGTCGACCGATCGCGGTGATTGCGGCGATCTTGACAGCAGTATCTTTTTGTTTGAGGGCTGCCGTTAACGGCGCGACCAGCGACTGGTCGCCGGTTGTTCCCAGCAACCGGATGATCTGTGCCTTTGCAGCGGGCGTGGCCGAAGCCATGGTGGCGAGCCATTGTTTATTTACCGGCGGCGATTGATAAGGCGCCGCGAAAGACAGGGCGGCCGCGCGGTATTCGCTGCTGCTATCTTTCATTGCCTGCATGAGCAGCGGCAGGCTATTTTCTTTTTTGTTGGCAACCAGTAAACTCAATGCAGCAGTCCGGGTATGTAACTGGTTGGCGGACGCTGACTGCGCCATGAGTTCCGTCGCCAGTTTTTCCGCCTCCGCGCCCCCGCCGTTTTTGTTGAGTTGTTGCAGGTAATACAGGTAGGCGGAGGTAGCATTGGAATCATCAAACGTATAACCGGCTTTTTTTGCGGCTGCGGACATAACGCCGGACGATGCCGGGTCGGCAATGCGTGCCAAAGCATACAACACCACCTTGCGCACCTCTTTGTCGCTGTTTTCAGCAAGCGGCGCGAGTACAGACAACGCCGGTTTATAACGGCTATAACCCAGCGCTTCGATAATTGCCAGCTGGTTCACACCCTTTGACTGTTGCACGGCCCCGAGTAAAACTTTTTCAGCTGCCGGCGTGTGGATGTGTGCAAGAGCACGCGTCGCGGAGCCTGAAAGCTGCTCATCCGCCAGGTATTTCTGCAGCGATGGAATGGCATCGTCATTCCCCGTTATCTGCAACTGACGTATAATAAATTCCTTGTTCCACCGATCAGCTAGTTTATCAAGTGCGGTACAATACGCCTTGACGGCAGCCTGGCGTTGTGATTCCTTTCCCGGCTGGGTAACATATGCCGAATACCCGGCGATGGCAAATTCGAGCGAGGTGTTATCGCCCTTACCCGATGGCATTAGCATCGAAGCCATTTCTGCAACACCGGCTTCGCCGATAGCGGCAACCAGTTCCATATTTTTGTTAAGCTGCACTTTATCCGGCGCCGGCATGGCGGCGAGTACGTCGGCGATTTTGGTGGTCACCGCGCGCTGGTCTGCGGCAGCCTGTGCTGACACCATGTGCCCGGCGCTCATGGCTATCAATAAGAAGAAAAAATTCTGTATGATGTTTTTCAAAATGAGGTGTTTTTTAATTCAGCAATAGGTTATCATAAGCTCCAGGGGGCGCGCATCGGCGGATCAACCATGCGGTTGGCACCCTCATCGTCGATGAACAATTGTTTCACCGGGTCGAAATTTAGCGAGCGACCGAGTTGTAAGGCGATCTTACCCATATTTATAATTGTACATGACCGGTAGCCATTCATTTCATTGAGTGCAAACTTCCTCCTGCTTTTCACCGCTTCAATAAAATCGGTCACCTGTGGCTCTGAATCGGGAAACGCAGCGAGTTTTTTCTCGATGTCGGGGATGTCGCACCGATTGCCTGCAAACAATTTTCCTTTTGGTCCTTCAATATAAGGGGCGTTCACATCGCGGCCCTCGCCGTCGAGGATGATCTTGCAGCCATCGGCATAGGTATATTCTATCCGGCGCCAGGTACCGACTGCATCGGGGTGTTGTTGCGGCGCATCCACTTCCACGGAGATCGGGCTGGTATCATCTTTTCCCAGCATGTACTGAACGGGGTCGATGTAATGCTGCCCCATGTCGCCAAGGCCGCCGCCATCGTAATCCCAGTAGCCTCGGAAGGTCTGGTGTACCCGGTGCGGGTTGTAGGGCTTCAACGGGGCGGGTCCGAGCCACATGTCGAAGTCCAGGTGAGCAGGTGGTTGCTCGATATCGAGGTTTGTTTTTCCTACCCAATAGAATTTCCAGTCAAAGCCCGTGTGTTTACTAACGGTTACCTTCAGCGGCCAGCCAAGTAACCCGCTTTTCACCAGTTTTTCGATTGGCTTAACCGGTGTGTTCATGCCGTAAAAAATGTCAGTAAAACGAAACCAGGTATTGAGGCGGAACATTCGGCCATGTTGCTGTACGGCTTCAATAACACGTTTTCCTTCGCCGATGGTACGGGTCATTGGTTTTTCACACCAGATGTCTTTCCCGGCGCGGGCAGCATCGGCGGCCATGATGCCGTGCCAGTGCGGCGGTGTGGCGATGTGTACGATGTCCACTTCCGGCAACTGGATGAGTTCGCGGTAATCGCCGAACGTTTTCACGCCTTTGTCCACCATACTGGCAGCTTCGCGAATGTGTTGTTTGTCTACATCGCAGATGGCAACCACGCGGGTGCCGCCATAGGGGATGTGGTTGCGGCCCATGCCGCCTACACCGATGATGCCTTTGGTGAGCTGGTCACTGGGCGCAATAAACCCTTTGCCGCCCAGCACATGCCGCGGAACAATGGTGAAGGCCACGGCGGCACCGAGTGAATTTTTAAGGAATGAACGCCTGGAGCGATTGATATTTTCCGTCATATTATTTGGGATGAATGTTAAGTTGTGCAGTCAGCAAGTAAAGGCATAACGCTGGTAAAATACTGAATATATACACACAAAAGCAATTCATCTTTGCCCGGGTTAAATATTGCAGTACAAATAGGTAGTCACTGCGGCAGCAAGTTACTGCCGCTGGAAAAAAAGCTTCAGTGTCTTTGCGGTCAAAACGGGTTCTAATAATGCCTGTCAGTTTCTCGTGATAAACTCATCGAGATTCAGCATTGCGCCCGCCACCACGACCAGGGCGGCTGTTTCAGGCGTATTGTAGCGGTCATCCATGCCCACCATGCTGCAGGTTTTGGCAGGGTTGGCCTGGTACTCCGCCAGGGCCTGCCCATACAGTTTTTTGAGCACCGCCAATTTTGGCGGCGGTATCGGTTTATGCATGGCATGCGCATAACCGTTACTGATGAGAGAACTGAAATCGTGTGTTCCCGGGGAGCTCCGTTGCATGAGAAATGCGAACTGCCGCCCTGCCTCCAGGTATACCGAATCGTTCATGGTAACAAGCGCCTGCAAGGGTGTATTGGTCCTGATCCGGCGCGCGGCACAAAGCTCACGCGACACCCCATCGAAACTCAGCATAGATGGGTACGGCGCCGTGCGTTTCCAGAAAGTGTATACTCCGCGGCGGTACTGGTCACCCTGCTGGCTGGTGATCCATGAACGATCATTGTACGGGGAAAGCCACAACCCGGCGGGCTGCCAGGGCATTACCGGCGGACCATACATTTTTTCACTCAGCAGGCCACTCACCCAAAGGGCCTGGTCACGTACCTGTTCGGCCGACAGGCGAACCCGTGCGCCCCGCGCATATAATTTGTTAAACGGATCTTTTTCAAGCAAATTTTCGTCAACTTTTGAATCCTGCCGGTACGTAGCCGAAAGCACGATTTCTTTCAGCAATTTTTTTACACTCCAGTTGTAATCATACATAAACCGGTAAGCGAGGTGATCGAGCAAAGCCATATGTGTAGGCGCCGCGCCCTGTGTGCCCATGTCTTCCAGCGTTTCCACGAGACCGTTGCCAAAAAGCTGCTCCCACAAGCGGTTAACCATGGTACGAGCCGTCAAAGGGTTCTGACGGCTTGTCAGCCACAGGGCCAGGCCAAGCCTGTTTGCCGGTGCTCCGGCAGGAAACGCATTGAGTGAACGCGGTACGCCAGGCGTTACCTTTTTATCTTTCAACAGCCAGTTGCCGCGTTCAAAAACTTGCGTGGTTCGAAAACGATCGGGCGTGTTCTCGATCATGATGGGCGTGGTGGTCACTTGTGCCTCTACCAGGTAGCGGTAACGCGATGCGGCACTGTCGTAACCCGCTTTGCCCGCACCCGGGAAACCGCCGTTAAAATAAAACCATTCAAACTGAACACAGGTAAGGTCGGGTGATTGCACCGATGGATTTTCATAAGAGAGGTACAGGTCATGCACACCTGCCGGTGGCTGGATCTGCAAGTCGCTGATCATCCACGCCTTTTTTGTATCCGGTACCAGGAACGTTTTAAGCACGGGTCCGCGGAGGCTGTCCAGGTGGATGCTGCAGGTGCCGCCGGGTACCATACTTTTGAAACGCACCAGGAGGTTTTTTGTCTGATCGAGCTTTACGGCACGGATGCGACAGGAACCTTGCTTATGCAGACCCGCATACCAGCTGCTGACCAGCGATGCATTTTTAAACTGGTCGCAGGTAATGGAATTGATCGTCGGTTGCCAGGTTTTTAAAAATGCCATTACCTGGCGAACACTGTCTGCCGCTGTGTGTGCGGTTAACCATACCCGTAATGAGTCGAGCTTAAGCTGGTCTTCCGGTGCATACTGTCGTAGCAGCGGGTAATCAGCGAATGTATCCTCGTCACGGGTATTGTTGTAAAAGGCCATGAAGCGGTAATATTCTTCGTGCGTAAACGGGTCGTACGGATGACTGTGGCACTGGACGCAACTGAAGGTGGTACCCATCAGCGCTTCCCAGGTGGTATTGGTGCGATCGATGACTGCGGCCGTTCTGAATTCTTCATTATCGGTGCCCCCTTCATCGTTGGTCATGGCGTTGCGCTGGAAAGCGGTGGCGATGAACTGATCGTCGGTGGCACCCGGCAACAGGTCACCCGCGAGTTGTTCGGTCAGAAATTTATCGTAGGGTTGATCCTTGTTAAATGCGTTGATCAGCCAGTCGCGGTATTTCCAGATCGTACGCCCCATATCCGCCTCATAGCCTTTTGTGTCGGCATAACGCGCGAGATCGAGCCACATCGAGGTCCAGCGTTCGCCGAAGCGAGGTGAAGCAAGCAGCGAATCCACGAGTATTTCATAGGCCCGGTCGTCTTTGCTTTGCATAAACTGACTGGCCAGCTCGTCGGACGCCGGCATGCCGGTGAGGTCAAGACTCGCGCGTCGCAACAAGGTTGCTTTGTCCGCTTCTGCCGACGGCTTTATATGTTCCGTTTCTAATTTTTCCAGGATAAACCGATCGATGTCGTTTTTCACCCAGTCACTACCACCTGCAGAAACTAATCCCCACAGGTAACCGCTTTTTTCCGGCACGGCGGTTTGTTTAACGGGTACATACGCCCAATGGTCGCCCCAGGGTGCGCCTTGTTTTACCCAGTTGCGGAGGATGGTGATTTCGGCCTCACTTAGTGGCGGGTGTTTGTAGGGCATGCGCTCTTCGGGATCTTTGTTGATGATGCGCAGGATCATTTCACTGTGTTCGGGGTCGCCGGGGATGATGGCCGGTTTGCCGGATTCCGTAATAGCCATCGCCTCTGACCGAAACAACACGCTGAAGCCGCCTTTCTTCTTCACACCACCATGGCAGGTAATGCATTTCGCGTTGAAGATGGGTTTCACCTGGGTATTAAAATCGATGGCAGGCCTTGACACGCTGAAGATGAACAGTGTGGAAATGGCCATCAAAACGCCCGAAACGATTAATATGTTTTTATTTTTGCGAAAAAGCATGGATGGTATGCGTTGGGCGGTTTGGGATTTTGATATTATTTCTCATTTTAAAGATACGTAATTGGCTTTGAGCAATCAGAAATCAGTAATCAGTAATCAGCAATCAGTTGTCAGCAATCAGAAGAAGGTTGATTGTTCAA
>JBBSSY010000085.1:0-9024 GCA_038241595.1 Chitinophagales bacterium
AAGACACAAAGACACAAAGGAACACAGCGTATTCTCCGTGTTCCTTTGTGTCTTTGTGATTAGGTTCAAAAAATTTACTGCCCGTTAAAGACCGCCTTGTACTGCAGATAAGACTGCTTGATATAATAATAGAACTCGTACTCGGTGCTTAGCTGTGTAAATTCGTATGAGGGCCGGAACAATTTCATGAATTTTTCCAGTTCGGCGCCAGTGAGCGAAGTAAGTTTACGAACGATCACCTTATTGAAGCGGTGATCAATGAATTTATCTTCTTCTTCCGCAATAAGCCTTCGCTGGAAACCCATCATGCTGCGGTTTTTCTTAAAACTAAAAACATTGATAAGCTGATCAAGATCCAGACCCACGCCAGCGCCACCGGCTGAAGAAGAGGTAATCCCTAAACCGGGTTTGCGGAAATTGAATCCTTTGGCATAATCAAGCCGGTTTTGCACGCTGTCGAATTTGTAACTCGGCGCCATCACGATTACCTCGGGTAATATATTGGAAGGCACATGCAGGGAAATGTCAAAACTACCCAGGTTGGGTATCGTTTTAATTGCGAATTTTTGAGTTGGCTTGGCGAGGTAAGAAAAATAAATGGAATCGTTCTCTGGCACGTCCAGCGAATAATTTCCCAGGCTATTGGTTTTAGTGCCCCTTCCGGAAGCACTCATCACACTAACCCCCTCGAGCGGCCTGGTCTTGGACATGTCGAGCACCCGACCCTTCACCGTTACTTGTCCGAAGGATCTGTTGCCTGCCGCGAGCAAAATAATAATAACAAGGAAGCGGGCACATGGCCGGAAAAAATGTGACAAAAGTTTAATTTCAATTGTAATAATACGCTAAGTACGCAAATACCAAACCGGGTGTAATCTGTTTTAACATTTTGCGGTCAGTCATTGCTTCTCATGTGCTTCACCGGCATCAAGCAGGCGTTCCAGTACAACCGGGTAGTGCAGGTATTCCAGTTCATGTATTTTTGCGGCCAGCGTCTCTGGGGTATCCATAGTATCAACGGGGCAAGTGGCCTGGAAGATGGTTTTACCATGATCATATTCCTCATCTACCAGGTGGATTGAAATACCACTTTTTGCATCGCCAGCATTAATAACCGCTTCGTGTACGAATTTCCCATACATGCCCTTGCCGCCGTACATCGGCAGCAAAGCAGGGTGAATATTTACCATCCTTCCCGGGTAATGTCGGATCAGCAAGTCGGGTATCTTCCAAAGGAAGCCGGCCAGTACGATAAAATCAATTTCAGCGGCTGTGAGCTCAGGTAAGTAAGCATCGCCCCTTAAAAACTTATCTTTTTCAATAACTATAGTAGGAATTTGGGCCTGACCGGCTACTTGTAGAACACCGGCCTGCGGCTTATTGGATACGACGAGGCTTATCTGAACGGCTTTATGATTCTTGAAATACCGAATGATATTCTCTGCATTGGTTCCGGCACCGGACGCGAATATGGCTATTTTATGCATAGATGGTTTAGTTTCCCATGGCGATAGGCAGTGGGCCGTTCACCATTGTCGCCAATGAACGATCGTATATGTCCCTGATGCAACAATACTAAAATTCTGTCGGCTCCCGGCTCATCTCTTTTTTCTAAACAACCTCCCGAGCGCACGCAGGATCTTCTTTTCGTAATTCCAGAAGAATTTGAACTGTCCGAATGGAATCGAGATGAGCAGGATTAAAACCTGGTAGCCGAAGATTAAAACACCCAGTTTGAGGATCCAGTACCAGGGATTTCCCGGCGAAAGATGCAACCAGCCAGTCACTTGCCGGGTAAGATACGCCGTGGTGAGGCCGGTAATGGCAAACACGCAGAGGATTAGAAAAAACTGGCTACCGCTGACGTTCCATTTTTGTTTTAAATGCTCCAACATCTCCGCAAACCTATTGAATCAGATGATGATTTGGGAAACGCATTCAAAAATTAAACATTCCTGGTATTTTATGTCAGCGCGAATGACGAAAATCTTTAATATGGCAGTAAATGCTGTATAGAAAGTGTGTTGCAAATCACGTCCAGTAAAGGCCCTTTTTAGGCGTATAAAGGATGTCGAACCGCTTGACAAATACATGACATTGCAAAAAGTCCACATCCTCTAAATCGTTGAAACGCAATACCAGCAAGGGAAAAAATAATTTCCCAATGTTGATATTATGTTAAAATCCTGCCTTACTTTTGTACCCATCACAGGAGATTTTTCAATCTTATCACCGATATCTTAGAGCTTATGATTCATTGTAGACAGATTGTTAGGAAATTATTTTTAGGGTGTTTTTTAATCATTACAGCTTCTCTTACCAATAAATTATTTGCCCAAGACGGCGCAGTATTATTCAGGTCAAACTGTGCGAGTTGTCATGCACTCAATAAAGACCTGACTGGTCCGGCCCTTGCGGGATTTCAGGAAAGAGGTCCATGGGCAGATCGTAAACAACTACAGGCCTGGGTACACAACCCGGTTGCCTTCATGGCGAAAGACCCGTACACACAGGGTTTAAAGGCGAAATACGGATCGGTGATGCAGGCCTTTCCAAACCTGGAAGACAAAGAAATCGATGCAATCGCAGACTACCTTGTTAAGGCTGCCGCAGCGCCTAAACCGGGTGAACAAGCTACAGGTGATGTTCAGGGTGCTAAAGTGCAGGAATCAGACAACAGCTTATTATACGGAATACTTACACTTATACTTGCCGTAGTTGCGCTCATCTTGTTACAGGTTAACAGCAACCTGAAGAAACTCTCCGACGACGCGGAAAATATTCCCGCAGCAGAACCGGTTCCATTTTACCGCAACAAGGCATATATCTACCTGGTTATGCTGGTTTTGTTCGTGATAGGCGGTTACTATACCATCCAGGGTGCAATCGGCCTTGGCAGAACAAAAAATTATCAACCGGTACAACCCATTTATTATTCCCACAAAGTGCACGCGGGCAAAAACCAGATCAGCTGCCTGTATTGCCATGGGGGGGCACAGGAAGGAAAACAAGCAGCCATTCCTTCTGTAAACGTTTGTATGAACTGTCATATCGCGATCAATGAATACACAGGCAGTGCCGGCAAATTATTTTCAGAAGACGGCAATGAAATCAATGGTACCGCGGAAATTAAAAAATTATACGAGTATGCAGGCTGGGACGAGGGCGCCCGGAAATACGTAAACCCAGGCAAACCAGTTGAATGGGTTAGAATACACAACCTGCCTGACCACGTTTACTTTAATCACTCCCAGCACGTAGCCGTCGGTAAGGTACAATGTCAAACCTGTCATGGCCCCATCACTGAAATGGATGAAGTACACCAGTACGCGGATCTAAGTATGGGTTGGTGTATAAACTGTCACCGCGAAAGTAAGGTTCAGTTCACCAGTAACAAGTTTTACAGTATTTATGAGAAGTTTCATGAGGATTTGAAAAAGAACCCGAATGACAGCATAACGGTAGAGAAAATCGGCGGAACCGAATGTGCGAAATGCCACTATTAACAGGAACCTACTACTGCACAACCGGAATAGACACATTATTAAATCGAAAGGGAGTTGACACACTACGTCAACGGCCGAATGTCAAATAATAACTATGGAGCAAAAAAAATACTGGCAGAATTTCGGAGAGTTTAGTGATCCAGCTGCAAAGCAGCAGGATTCGGATGAATTTAGTGGCGATCTGCCTTTTGAAGAGCTGGACGGAAAAGGGATATTGCAAGAAAAAACGCCCCGCAGGGATTTTTTGAAATACCTGGGTTTTAGCACTGCAGCGGCTATGGCGGCTGCGAGTTGTGAAATGCCCGTTCAGAAATCTATTCCATACGTAAACCGTCCACTGGATTTCCTCCCGGGAGAATCTATTTATTACGCAACTACCTTTATTTCCGGCGGTGACGCTGTTCCGGTAGTGGCAAAAGTGAAAGATGGCCGCCCCATCAAACTGGAAGGCAACGAACTTTGTACCTACACCGGTGGCGGAACATCCGCCCGTGTGCAGGCATCCGTGCTTGACCTGTATGACACTGCGCGTTTGCGTTTCCCAATGGCCAATGGCAAAGAAGTAACCACTTTTGAAGCCTTTGACAAAATGGTGGGAACCGCCCTGGCTGGCATAAGTGGTGCGCCACTCGTTTTGCTTACAGGTACGGTCACATCTCCGACCAGTAAACAACTGATTACCGATTTCCTTGCTAAATACGCAGGAAGCCGTCATGTGCAATATGATGGCATTTCTTACAGCGGCTTGCTGCTTGCCAACGAAGCATGTTTCGGCAAAAGAGCGATTCCCACCTATAAATTTGGCAACGCGAAAGTAATCGTGAGCCTCGGCGCCGATTTCCTCGGAACCTGGTTAAACCCGATTGAATTTCAAAAAGACTATGCGGCTACAAGAAAGATCAATGAGAAGAACATTGAGATGAGTAAACACTACCAGTTTGAAAGCATGATGAGCATGACTGGTGCTAACGCCGACGAGCGGTTTACACATAAACCTTCCGAAACCGGTATCGTGGCAGCCGCATTGCTAAACGCGGTGAGCGGACAGTCGGGCGTCGGTATAAGTAATCCTAAACTAAGTGCGGGTATTGCCAAAGTAGCGAAGGACTTGCTGGCGAATAAAGGAAAAGCCCTGGTCGTTTCAGGTAGCAACAATCCGAATGTGCAGATCGTGGTGAACGCCATCAACGAAGCAATCGGTGCAAATGGTACAACCATCGACCACGCCGTTTCACTCCAGACGAAACAGGGTATAGACGGTGACATGCGTACCCTGGTCGCTGAGATGAGCGCAGGACGCGTAGGCGCGCTGCTTGTTTATGATGTCAACCCCGCATATGATTACTATGATGCTGAAAATTTTAAAGCTGGCCTGAAAAAAGTACCGGTATCGGTTTCTTTCAACGAGAAGATGTGCGAAACGACCGAACTGTGTAAATACATCATTCCATCCCACCATTACCTGGAAAGCTGGGGCGATGCAGAACCCAGGACTGGTTATTTCTCCATGCTGCAGCCGACCATTTCGCCATTGTTTAAAACAAGACAGTTTGAAGATTCATTGCTAAAATGGAGTGGCAACGCCTCCAACTACCAAACATATTTCAGAACCTACTGGACAAATAAACTCGGCTCTGCAGTTGCTTGCGACAAGGCTTTGCAGGATGGCGTGGTAGAACCCGCCGCTGCAGCGTCCGGAGGCGGAACCTTTAACCAGGCTTCTATCCAGTCGGCTGCTTCGGCAATCTCCGGTTCAAGCGCTGGTGGCGAAACTGAACTGATCCTTTACCAGAACGTGGCTATGGGCGATGGCAAACAAGCCAATAACCCGTGGCTGCTTGAACTGCCTGATCCCATTACCAAGGCTACCTGGGACAACTACGCCATGGTTTCACCAGCAATGGGTAAGAAGTTATTTGACATAGATATTGCCAGCAAACGCCAGGCGGACGACTACGAGATCCGTCCGGAAAAGCCGATGGTAAAAGTAAAAATAGGCAGCAAAGAAATCGAATTGCCGGCGTTGATCATTCCGGGTATGCACGCTTCTACTATCGCAATCGCAGTTGGTTACGGCAGAAAGAGTGCAAGCGGCAAGGATGAAGATACAGCCCGTAACATCGGCCGTGCTACAGTTAATGCAGGAAAGAACTTGTTCCCGATGGTAACCTTCAACGGCACTACCACCGATTTTAACGCCGGTGCAGTCACGATTACGTCGACCGGTGAGAATTATAAAGTAGCCATCACCCAGTCCCATAGTTCTTATGAAGGTCGTCACGAGGTAGTAAAAGAAGCTACGTTGAGTGACTTTAAAAAAAATCCGGAAGAGATTTTGGAAGAAAGAGATAAAGAACTGACACCATGGGGCGGTTTGAAAAAATATGTTGAAGAAGGAACATTGTACCCAACATACGACCGTCCCGGAATTAAATGGGGCATGTCGATTGACCTGAACAGTTGCATTGGCTGTGGCTCCTGCGTGGTGGCCTGTAACGCGGAAAACAATATTCCGGTAGTTGGTAAATCCGAAGTAATGCGCGGACACGAAATGCACTGGATGCGTATTGACCGCTACTTCAGCGGTAATCCGGAAGATGCGGAAAGTATCCAGACGATCTTTCAGCCGATGTTGTGCCAGCATTGCGACAATGCGCCGTGTGAAAACGTTTGTCCTGTGGCTGCAACCAACCACAGCAGCGAAGGCCTCAATCAAATGATCTATAACCGTTGTATCGGTACCAGGTACTGTGCAAATAACTGTCCGTATAAAGTTCGCCGCTTCAACTGGTCAGATTATACCAAGGCAGACAGTTTCCCTGACAACCGTGACCAGACCATAGTAGGTAAACTGGATGACGTTGTCTTTATGATGACCGATGATCTTACCCGTATGGTGTTAAACCCGGAAGTAACTGTGCGCAGCCGTGGCGTCATTGAAAAATGCTCTTTCTGTGTACAACGATTGCAGGCCGGTAAACTGAAAGCAAAAAAGGCAAACCGCACATTGACAGATTCAGATGCAAGAACTGCCTGCCAGCAGGCTTGCCCTTCAGGAGCCATCGAATTTGGCAATGTCAACAACGCCGCGAGTTCTATTAACAGGCTTCGAAAAGAAAATGCAAACCGTACATTCTACGTGCTTGAGCCGCTTCATACGGTGCCAAACATCAACTACCTGGTTAAGGTGAGAAATACAGATGTGCTGACTGTTACGGAAGGCGAACACAACAGGTACCCGGAAGGAAAGGCGGCTACCACAGAAAAGCATAGTTAAGACCGGCTCAATAAGAATGTATTAACGAACTGAACTGGAAAGACTGATTAATAAATGAAGCACCCGGGTATACAAACGACCGGGTTGCTAAATCTGAGAAAGTTATGGCATCGATTAGGTATGAATCACAGACCCGGGAACCACTGGTAGTCGGCGAAAAAAATTACCACCAGGTAACTGAAGATATTATCCGGCCAATTGAAGCAAAGCCCAGCAAGTCATGGTGGGTCGGTTTTATCATCTCCGTGTGCCTGTTGATATTCGGGGTGATTTCGGTGACCATGGAAGTAATTTATGGTATTGGGCAATGGAATCTCAACAAGACGATCGGTTGGGGCTGGGATATTACCAATTTTGTTTGGTGGGTAGGTATTGGTCACGCAGGTACACTGATCTCTGCAATCCTGTTGTTGTTTCGCCAGGGCTGGAGAACCGGTGTTAACCGTGCGGCAGAAGCTATGACCATTTTCGCGGTGATGTGTGCGGGCCAGTTCCCGATCTTTCACATGGGCAGAGTTTGGCTGGCGTTTTTTATCATGCCTTATCCAAACACCCGTGGCCCGGTATGGGTGAATTTTAATTCGCCATTGCTTTGGGACGTGTTTGCGATCTCGACATATTTTACCGTATCTCTCTTGTTCTGGTATAGCGGCCTCCTGCCTGATCTGGCAACGGTGCGCGATAGGGCCAAACTGAAATGGCGAAAGTTTATGTACGGACTTCTTTCTTTTGGCTGGTCAGGCAGCACCAAGCACTGGCAGCGCCACGAGAGTTTGTCGCTTGTGCTCGCTGGTTTGAGTACACCACTGGTACTTTCTGTGCATACTATTGTGTCTTTTGACTTTGCAACATCCGTAATTCCTGGATGGCATACAACCATCTTCCCGCCCTATTTTGTGGCAGGTGCGGTATTTTCCGGTTTTGCGATGGTACAAACCTTACTGCTCATAACCCGACGGGTACTTGGATTAGAAGATTACATTACGGTGAATCACATTGATGTGATGAACAAAGTGATCCTGCTTACCGGTTCAATCGTAGGTGTTGCTTACCTGACAGAATTATTCATCGCCTGGTATGGACAGAATGGCTATGAATGGTATGCTTTTAGCCAGAATCGCGCAAATCCTTTTTCGCCATATGGCTGGAGTTACTGGTTGATGATGGGTTGTAACGTATTATCTCCGCAGATCTTCTGGTTCCGCAAGCTAAGAAGAAACATCGCTGTAACGTTCTTTATGTCTATCCTCATTAACATCGGTATGTGGTTCGAGCGTTTTGTTATCGTAGTTACGTCTGTATACAGGGATTACCTGCCAAGCAGCTGGGCCACCTATTATACCCCCAGCATCTGGGAAGTAGGATTTTATCTGGGCACGTTCGGATTGTTCTTTACGTGCTTCTTCCTGTTTGCCAAATTCTTCCCTGTAATCGCCGTGGCGGAAATAAAACATATCCTGAAAAAGTCAGGAGAAAGTTTCAAGGAAAAAATGGACGTGGTTGAACAGGAGACGCCGGAAGTATTTTATGAGGAAACCCACAGTGCTCATCATTAATAATATAAAATTCCAGTAGAATGGCTATAAAGAAATTCGTTGTAGGATGTTTCAATGATGAAGCGGTGCTTTTTCCTGCGGTTGCCAAAGTGCGGAAGGCAGGATACAAGATCCATGATATTTATACACCCATGCCGATCCACGGGCTAGATACTGCCATGGGTTTACGGGATACCAGCCTGCATACAGCCGGTTTTATTTACGGCATCTCCGGTACCATCACGGCGCTTGCTTGTATGACGTGGGTGTTTACCGTCGACTGGCCACTAAACATTGGTGGTAAACCTCACTTCGCCCTGCCTGCCTGGATACCAATAACTTTTGAATTGACCGTGTTGTTTTCGGCGGTTGGCATGGTACTTACTTTTTGCTACCTCTGCCAGATGGCACCTTTTGTAAAAAAACATCATTTTCATTTGAGAGCGACTGATGATCTCTTTGTAATGGTGATCGAATGCGGACCGAAAACCAATGATGGTGATCTCATTGCCTTTTTGCAGAGCATCGGTGCCATGGAAACGAATATCCAGGAAGCAGAAACTGGCTGGTGGCTTGGACGGTATGACAAGGACACCAAGCCGTTTGAAAAGAAAGAGATCATAACCGCTTAACTTAACGAACCCAACAATTACTGATGAAGCATTTACCGGGAATATTAATCGTTTTTTTCGCTGCAGGGCTCCTC
>JBBSSY010000086.1:0-8994 GCA_038241595.1 Chitinophagales bacterium
TCTGTCTGCAGCGAATCAATATTCCCTTTTTTGTTTTTATATACCTTGTTGGTTGAATATCCCTGTTGCGCTTCCACCCCGGCGATGATTTTTACGGTAGACGCATTCACATTCCCGGTATAACTGAAGGTAGAGCGACCGCCAAAATTGGGCTCGAGTCGTCGCTCGTAATTTCGGATCGTAGGATTTTTGATCTGCGAGAAAGCGCCATACACCGATGTTGTATTCTCAAGATGTGTGTTGAACTGGTATTGATGGCGAATGCCGGTCCAGAATGTTTTCTGCCAGATGGCTGCCTGGTTTTCAATGGCGCCTGGCTGTCGGGCGGCCGGCGCGGCAGGTCTTGCTGCGCGCGGGTTTGCCAGGAATTGAGCCTTGGTAAGGGCACCCGGTGTTTCATAAAACAGGTTGCCGTACATTACCTGCGTCGTGATTGATTGTTTGTCGCTCACTTTGATGCGTGTCTGCCAGCTAAACAGGTCGCGCTGCATGGCGGACTGGTCGCGGTACCCATTCGATTCCTGGTGTGTATAGTCCACCTTGCTCTGGAACGACTCGGAGCCCATGCTCGCGGAAACGTTGACATTCTGCGCATGGAAACTGCCTGCGGAATAATTGACGATGAGGTGATTTCCTTTGGTATCGGGGAAACTGTTGATCAACATCACCCCACCTGTTCCCGCACCGTAGAGGCTGCTGCCGGGTCCTTTCAAGACTTCGATGGAAGAAAAATTGTAAAATGACAACTGGTTGAGATAGGTATTGCCACCCGGGTCGGTAAAAGGAATGTCGTTCCAGTATATTTTAATATTACGTACGCCAAACGGTGAACGGAGTGAACTGCCCCGGATGTTTAGCCGGTAACTTCCCGGGGAACGTTCTTCCATGCGTACCCCCGGTATCGCATTCATCGCAGGAATTATAGAGGAGGTACCAAATTTCTGCAGTTGCTGGGTATTGATGACCCCGATCGCTGCAGCCACCTCTTTCATCGGCCGGTTGGTTTCATAACCGCGCACGATCACTCCTTCCAGCGTTACTGCCCTGGCGGAGTCAACGGTATTCACATCCTGACCCATGATAGCTGTAAAGGGAGCCAGGAGCATTAAGAGAAGCAATTTATTCATGTTCATAGGTTTACGAAGGGCAAATGTAAAGACATTATTTTTTATCTTGCCGTTTATGAATGGCCCTAAACTGAACCTTTTCGATTTAACCATGATCGTGATCGGGCTTGTTATCGGGATGGGCATTTTTCGAACGGCATCGGATGCTGCAGAGGCATCCCTTACACCAACCATTTATTTCGCCAGCTGGATCATCGGCGGCCTCATCGCATTGTGCGGCGCATTGACTTATGCTGAAATCGGCTCCAGGTTCCCGATTACCGGCGGTTACTACAAAATATTCGCTGAATGTTATCATCCTTCGATCGCATTTGCAATTAACTGCATTATCCTGATATCAAATGCCGCATCGCTGGCAGGCGTAGCGTTGATCGGCAGTGAATATCTTTCACAGATCCTCTTCAAAACACCGCAACCCGATCTCACCAAAGCGCTGATCGCGATGGGGGCCATCATATTGTTCTACGCCGTAAATCTCGCCGGTTTGCGCATGAGTTCCAAAACGCAAAATGTGCTGATGCTGATCAAAATCAGTATGATCCTGGTGTTGATCAGCGCCCTGTTCTTTCCGTCAAATTATGCAGAACAGCCGCACGCAGCCGTTGCTGAAGTAACACGACCCTGGACAGAATACCTTAAGTCATTCGGGCTTGCCCTGATCTCAGTTTCGTTTACCTATGGCGGTTACCAGCAAACGATTAATTTTGGCGACGAAGTAAAAAATGCAAAAAAGACAGTGCCGCTGGGCATCTTTTACGGACTCGTGGTGATTATTGTTCTGTACCTGCTGGTGCAGGTCGCCTACTTCAACATTATCGGCTTTGAAGAATTAAAGACCACGCGCGGCATCGCCGCCATCGTTGCCGAAAAAATTTTCGGTCCAACGGGTAGGTATGTATTTACGCTGCTGTTGTTCTTTGCAGTGCTCGCCTATGTCAATGTATTGCTGCTGAGCAATCCGCGGGTCATGTACGCCATGAGTGTCGACGGCATACTGCCTGCGATTTTCCGCAAGAAAAATGAAGAGCGGGATGTGTTAACGGTCAGCCTCACGGTCTTTACCCTTGTCTGTGTGATCGTCCTTTTTTTTGCCAATACCTTTGACAAGATCCTTCGCTTTACCATATTCCTCGATTGCATTGGTATGGCCAGCTCGGCCGCAACCATTTTTATTCTGCGCAAACGAACCCGCTACCTAAACGATACAGGTATTTATACCATGAAACTTTATCCGCTCATGCCGCTCATTTTCATCGCTGCATATATTTTCGTCGGTATCAGCATTTTCGTGAGCACGCCGTATCTTGCCCTTACCGCACTTGCGGTATTTGCGGCATTCCTGCTACTCTATTTTTTAACTGCAGGATTCAGAAAACAACCACTGGCAATCTCGCATGATTAGCAAACATCAATGATATGGACCTTACTTATATTTTAAACGAACTGGGTGAAGACCGCGAAAATTATTTCAACGCGGTGGCACCACCCATTTTTCAAACCAGTAATTTTGCCTTTAAAAAAGTCGATGACCTGAAGAAGGCTTTTGAAGACGAAATGTCGGATTACCTCTACAGCCGCGGCATCAATCCCACCGTCGATATCCTTCGCAAAAAGCTGGCAGCGCTGGATGGTGCCGAAGACTGCCTTGTTTTTAACAGCGGCTCTGCCGCAATATTTGCCGCGGTGCTGGCCTGCGTCAAGTCTGGCGACCACATCGTTTCCGTGAACAAACCCTATACCTGGGCCCAAAAGATGTTTGATATTATCCTGCCGCGGTTTGGCATCACAACCACTTATATTGATGGTACGCAGATTGAAAATTTCGAGCGGGCGATTCTGCCGAACACTTCCCTGATTTACCTGGAATCACCCAACTCCTGGGACTTCGCGCTGCAAGACCTCCAGGCTGTTGCGGAACTCGCCAAAGCAGAAGGTATTATCACCATCTGCGACAATAGTTACTGCACCCCGCTGTTTCAAAAACCCATCGAACTGGGCATCGACATGGTGCTGCAGTCTGCCACAAAATACATCAGCGGACACAGCGATACCATCGCGGGTGTATTGACCGGTTCCTCGGAAATGATGAAGAAGATCTTCGACTGTGAATACAATACCATCGGCAGTGGCATCCAGCCTTTTAATGCGTGGTTGCTGATCAGGGGGTTGAGAACATTGCCCATGCGGCTGGAAAAAGTCACCCATAATACCATGCTGGTCGTAGACTATCTCAAAAACAACAAAAAAGTAGAACAGGTGATTGCGCCGGGGGATGCGGACTTTTTACAGCATGAACTCGCGAAGAAACAAATGAAAGGAGCCTGTGGCCTGCTCAGTTTTGCCATCAGGGCCGAAACGCGCGCACAGGTTGTGTTGTTTTGCGAATCGCTGCAACACATTTTAATGGCGGTAAGCTGGGGCGGTTATGAGAGCCTGGTTATTCCAAAATGCGCTACCATTGAACCCGGCGATTTCGACGCAGGCAACGTACAACACCGTATGCTTCGCCTGTATGTGGGGATGGAAGAAGCGGACTATATCATTGCGGACCTGCAGCAAGCCTTTGACAGGATCTGATTTTTTTGGATAGGTTGCCTTTCTTTTATACAGGTACCCGTTGAAATTGCTATTTTTAGCTTTCTTTATATCAACGCACGCCTAATCTTGCAATATTAAATTTCTTGTATGTTGAAAAAGTTGTTGTTTGTATGTTCTTTTACGGCCTGCCTGATCGGGAACCTGTACAGCCAGGACGTTTGGGACCTCCGGCGGGCGGTAGAATATGCGATTACAAATAATATATCGGTAAAACAGGCAAACGTAAACGCCGCACAGGCCGAACTGGACTACACGCTGCAACGCAATGGCGTGTACCCAACCGCCGTTTTTAACAATAACTGGAACATGAGTTTCGGTCGACGAGAAAATCCAACGACAGGTATCTTTGAAAATACCAACGCGTTGAACTCCACATTTAATTTCCAGACCTCCGTCAGCCTGTTTAATTTCTTTTCCCGGAGAAATGCCCGGGAGGCGTCAAAATTTCAACTCGAATCTGTTAAGGCAACGGAAGAGAAAGCCAAAAACGATATTTCCATCCGTGTCGCAAACGCATACCTCCTTGCGCTACAGGCGAAGGAACAGGTGCGCATCAGCGACTTGCAGATCAAATTGACCATCGAACAATTAAACGTCACCCGGCTAAGGGTCGACGCCGGTTCGCTGCCTGAACTAAACGCCGCTCAGATAGAGGCGCAACTGGCCAACGACAGCTCGAACCTGGTTACGGCCATCGCCAACAAGGAATTGCAGCTGTTGCAGTTTAAAGCCATCCTCAACCTGGACGCAGGTGCGCCATTCGACGTAAGTGTTCCCGACCTGGAAAAGATCCCGCTGGAGCCACTTGGCCAACTGCAACCGGATATGGTCTATCAACTCGCGCTCACCGCGTTGCCACAGCAACGGATCAACCAGCTCAGTTTAAAGGCCGCACAAAAAAACCAGGAGTCGGCACGCGGGGCCATGTATCCGTCGCTCGGCGCCTTTGCCGGCTTATCGTCTAACTTCTACGCACCCTTGCAAAGTTCAATTCCCGGTTCTATTCCAAGTGGAGAGCAGGAAACAGGATTGTACGCCCGCAACGGCGCGACGACCTTCCCTGTATTTTCGCCTACATTTACCGGTAAGACGATCAACAAACCGTTCGGACAGATCTGGAACGGCTTCGGCAGCCAGTTAAACCAGCAGTTTGGACAATTCATCGGAATTGGAATCAGTGTTCCTTTATTTAACGGCTTCCAGGCAAAAACGCAATGGAACAGAGCAAAACTAAACGTAAGAAACGTGCAGCTGCAATCTGATCTTGACAATCAGACGTTAAAGCAGGATATTTATACCGCATACAACAACGCGGTGGCCTCGCTCGAAAAACACCGGGCCAGTACCAAAGCGGTAGAAACGGCCGCGCGCTCGTATGATCTGAGCAAAAAAAGATACGATGTAAACCTCTTGTCTTCATTTGAGTTGATTACCACCCAGAACAATTTATTCAGGGCACAGATCGACATGCTGCTGGCGCGGTACGACTATATTTTTAAAATGAAACTGCTCGAATTTTATAAAGGAAATGGCATCAGCCTGTAATTGTTCACCGCCGGTACTATTACGACTAAATATTATCATATCATGAAGAAACTATTTTGGATTTTAGGTATACTGATTCTTATCGTGGGGGTTCTTTTTTTTCTCAAGAAAAACGGTACGATCGGCAAGGAAGAGGGCACCAAGGTCTCCGCTGAAAAGGTCGTCCGCAGAACCATCATAGAAACCGTCAATGCAAGCGGAAAACTTTACCCTGAAGTAGAAGTGAAGGTGAGCCCGGATATCTCCGGCGAAATCGTGGAATTGAAGTTCGAAGAAGGGGACAGCGTGAAACGCGGACAGGTGCTCGCCCGGATTTATGCCGATATCTACACCACGCAGCGTGACCAGGCATCGGCACTGGTAAACCAGCAACAGGCCATGGTCTCCAACAGTTCCGCCCAGATGGAAGCGCTGAAGGCAACCATGGAACAGTCCAAAAGATCTTTCGACCGGCAGAAACAACTGCTTGACGATAAGGTGATCTCCAAATCGGAATTTGAACAGGCAGAAAATTTATGGCTCACGTCCCAGGCCAATTACAATGCGGCGCTGCAAGGGATCCGCGGCAACCAGGCTGGGGTGACAAGTGCACAGGCCAACCTGCTGAAAGCCAACAAGGACCTTAGCCGCACCGCGGTGGTGGCGCCAATGGATGGCGTCATCTCCCTCCTGAACGTCAAAAAAGGCGAACGCGTGGTGGGCAATTCCATGATGGCCGGTACCGAAATGATGCGCGTGGCAGACATGAACCTGATCGAAGTGATCGTGGATGTTGGTGAGAACGACATTCCGAAAGTGAACTTTGGCGATTCAGCCATCATAGAGATCGATGCATACAACAACCGTAAATTCAAGGGACAGGTAACCAAGATTGCCAGCAGCAACAGCACGGCGTCCACCACTTCCTCCACATCGGCCACGGCAGCAAACGATGTCACGAATTATAAGGTGCATATTCGCCTGCTGGCCAGTTCGTATACGGATCTTTTCGAAGTAGGCGGAAAGAAGCGTTTTCCATTTCGGCCCGGTATGAGTGCCAGTGCGGACATTCAAACGAAGCGGCATGAAGACGTAATGTCGGTGCCAATCAATGCAGTCACCACGCGTGAAAAGGGCAGCGATAAACCAGTGGAAAATAAGAAGGAAACAAACGTGCAGACATCCAATGCACAGCCCCCGGCCGATGCCCGCCCCTCATCAACCGACCTGGAGGAGGTGGCATTCATCCTTCAAAAAGACAATACGGTTAAAAAAATTACGGTCAGAACGGATATCCAGGATCTGAACAACATTGAAATCCTGAGCGGTCTTAAAGCAGGGGACATGGTCATCACCGGACCCTACAACGTCGTAAGCAAAACATTGAAAGACGGGATGAAAGTGATGGTGGTAGATAAGGACAAACTGTTCGAAATTAAAAAACAGTAAAGTTTACATTTTTTATATAAACAAGAACATTTTCTTATGCAGTTCGGGGTAATTGGCAGCGGTAGCTGGGCAACTGCTTTAATGAAGATTCTTACGGATAACCGGCAATCAGTAAACTGGTGGGTTCGGAATGAATCCAGCATTAAACAATTGCGTCAGCGGCATCATAACCCGAACTACCTGAGTTCGGTTTACTTCGATACCTCCCTGTTATCGCTGCATACCGACGTCCGCGAGGTGGTCAGAAACAGTAATTGTATCCTGATCGCGGTTCCATCTGCTTTCGTGGTGGAATCGATTAACCAGCTGGAAAAAAACGCCTTAGCCGGCAAGCGGATCATTTCCGCCGTGAAAGGCATATTGCCAGACTGCAACCAACTGGTGAATCAGTTCCTGGAGAATAGTTTCAACGTTCGTCCTGAAAATTATTTCACCCTGATGGGTCCCTGCCACGCAGAAGAAGTGGCGGCAGAGAAATTATCCTACCTCACATTTTCGGGTTTGAACGACACGGCAACCAATGCGATCGCACAGTGTTTTCAGACGGAATACCTTAATACGGTTATCAACAATGATGTGCTCGGCGTACAATATGCAGCCATTCTCAAGAATATCTACGCGGTGGGTGCCGGCATCGCACATGGCCTTGATTATGGCGACAATTTTCAGAGCGTGCTCATCGCAAACAGCGCCGATGAGATGGCCGGCTTTCTTAAGAAGGTGGCTGAACCCGCCAGTCCGGATGTAAACACGGCCAAACCGGGTGGTAAGGAAATCAACTATGCCGCCTCTGTGTATCTCGGCGACCTGCTGGTGACCTGTTATTCATTGTATAGCCGCAACCGAACCTTTGGCAATATGATCGGAAAAGGTTATTCCGTTAGGGCTGCCCAGCTTGAAATGAATATGGTGGCGGAAGGTTACAATGCCAGCAAATGCATGTATGAACTGAATAAAAATGTACTTGCCCCCATGCCTATTGTAGATACCATTTACCATATTTTGTGGCAGCAACTGGAAGCCCGCCAGGGGTTTAAAAAAATCGAGGAACATTTGGTATAACCGGCCTTGATAGCGGCCATTAGGCGAATAATTATTCCAGGAGATGGTTTCGCGGCCTTCCAGGTTTGACTCACTTAAACAAACTCCCCGCAATTCCGTCCGCAAACAATTTGCCTGTCCTTGTCAGGCTATACCGCTGGTTATTTCGGACCACTTTTTCCTCGATAATAAATTGTTGCAGTCCATCCGTGAGGTGCTGGACAGCGCCGGCGCCGAAAGTTGCTTTAATGTGTTCAAAATCCAGCCCTTCCATCGTACGGATCGAGGTCATTACGTACTCATTTAATTGCTGCGTAGTAGTCAGGTTTTCGACTTCAACCGGCAGAATTGATTGTTCGATCGATTTGATATAAAGCGCATTGTTTGCAATGTTCCATTGCCTGGAGCTGCCGTTGAAAGAATGCGCAGAGGGTCCGAGGCCAAGGTATTTCTTCCCCTGCCAGTACGACGAGTTATGACGGCTCCGCATCCCCGGCTGGGCGAAATTGGAGATCTCATAGTGTTCAAAACCGGCTGTATCCAACCTTTCGGTCATGATCATGAATTGTTCTGCCTGTTTTTCGGGATCCACATCCGGTGATTTATGTTGTTTGATCATTTTGTCGAGCGCGGTGGCAGGTTCTACTGTAAGGGCATAACAGGACAGATGCGGTACACCGGTTTCAATCGCCCGGTCGAGGTTGTATTTCCAGCGGTCATGGGTCAGGAAGGGCGTACCGTAGATCAGGTCAATGGTAATGTTCTGAAAACCTGCCTGTTGGGCCGCCAGGATAGCATCCAGCGATTGCGCCGAACGATGAGCCCGGTTCATCCATGCCAGGTCGTCATCAAAAAATGACTGCACCCCGATGCTCAACCGGTTTATGCCGGCCTTTTTCCATTCCTGCAGTTTCTGTTCAGAAATATCATCCGGGTTGGCTTCAAAGGTAATTTCTGCGTTTGAATCGATATTGAAATGGTTTGCCAGTGCGTCTGTGATGGCTTGCAATTCATCCAGGCTGAGCAGGGAAGGCGTGCCGCCACCGAAATAAATGGTCTCTATGATCTCATCGCCCAGGTAGGGCGCAACCAACGTACTGCCGGCAGACCTCATAGCGATCTCTCTGCGCAGCGCCTCTACGAAATCATTTTTCAAACCGGTAGAGGTGGAAAAATGAAAGTTGCAGTAATGGCAGGCTTTTTTGCAGAATGGGATATGTAAATAAATTCCGGCCATTGAATATCAATCTGGTAA
>JBBSSY010000087.1:0-8946 GCA_038241595.1 Chitinophagales bacterium
AATGATCGCCTGCATCCACGGCCGTTGTTCTTTGCGAGCCTGCATCGCTGCCCGCCTCGGGTTCGCTAAGCAGGAATGCGCCGATGTATAACTCACCGTCCTTCATGCCCTGGGCAAGCGGGACGAGGTATTGTTCTTTTTGCGCTGCGCTGGCGTACTGGTTAATGCCCCAGCAAACAAGACTGTTATTAACACTCATACATACGCTCACGCTGGCGTCGATTTTACTGATCTCTTCCATGGCCAGCACATAGCTGACTGTATCCATGCCGGCGCCTCCGTAGGCCGGATCCACCATCATGCCCATAAATCCAAGTCCGGCCAGTGCAAGGATTTGCTGTTTTGGAAACTGCTGCAATTCGTCCCGTTCGATCACACCCGGCAGGCATTCGTTTACCGCAAAATCATGCGCCGCTTTTTTTATCATCAATTGTTCTTCGGTGAACTGGAACTCCATGGAGAAGGTTTGAGTGTAAATTTAGTGATATATTGGGTATGGGGTTCGAGGTATGGGGTATGGGGGAAGAAAAGTTAACGTTTTATAGCATATCGAGATGTCAGAATAAAAAATCCCCTGCAAAGAGGGGATTTAAATATAATTAACTGCCAACTGCAAACTAAATTAGCCTCTTCCCATTTGCTTTAAAAAAGCCACATGGGAGGCAACGGCATAGCGCATTTTTGGGTATTCGATATAGTCGATGCCATATTCCTGACACGCGTTACGAATGATTTTGCTGATTTGCGGGTAGTGAATGTGCGAGATTTTTGGAAACAGGTGGTGTTCGATCTGGAAGTTCAAACCACCGACCAGCCAGCAGATGACCTTGTTGTGCGTGGCAAAATTCGCCGTTGTTTTAATCTGGTGAACCGCCCATTCATTTTCCATTTTACCGGTCACTACATCAGGCATCGGGAATGCAGTATGTTCCACGGTATGCGCCAACTGGAAAACCAGGCTCAACACCAATCCGGCAACACTGGTAAATACAAGGAAACCGATCAGCCATGACGTAAAACCAAGCATATAGATAGGCAGTCCGATAAACAGGAAAGCATGCATCAATTTAAAGCCCCAGAAGACCAGGTGATCGGATATTTCCATTTTTTTCAAGTCCATATTCCCCACTTTACTTTTGAAATATTTCTGGTAGTCCAGTACAAAAATCCAGAAAATATAAAACATGGAATACAGGAACCAGAAGTAAATATGCTGGTATTTGTGAAGCGCATATTTCTTTTGCGTGGCGCTCATCCGCATCCATGGCTGGATATCGATGTCGTCATCCACGCCGTCTACATTCGTATATGCGTGGTGAATAATATTGTGTTTCACATTCAACATGAAACTGTTGCCGCCCAGGATATTTAATGAAAAAGCGGCAAACTGGTTTACAATCTTGTATTTGCTAAAGCTGCCGTGGGCACCGTCATGCATTACATTGAAACCAATGGCAGAAACGATTCCGCCGAGGATCACACATTCAAGGATAGAGAAAAATGTATTGGGTGTGAAGAAAACAAGGTGAACATACACAAAGGCAAAACTGATCATGAGGATCACTGCCTTGGTAAATAGTTCATGGTTGCCGTATGTCGACTTCCCCACCTGATCAAAGTAGTCAGTGATTCTTTTTTTTAATTCCGAGTGAAACGAGTGAGGAACATTAGAAAATTTAGGTACTGCCATAACCGTTATTGTATTGTTAATGGCAACAAAGTTAAGCCATTAAAGTCTGCTAAAACGTTACAGGCGATACAAATATATAAACAGGTAAAAAAATATTATGTATTTAAGTTAAGCTTATTATGACAGTTTTGTGAGAAAACTTCCACAGAAAATGGCTAATCAGGTATCTTTTTGAATAAATGCGTCAAAGTCCTTCACCCCGATCATCTTTTCGGTAATATAGCCTTCTGCGTATGGAACGCCGATCATCTTTCCAAACATAACGTGTCGGCCTATGATGGCATTTAAAAATTCTGGCGTGGAAATGTAGGTCTGCGGCTCGCCAGGCCCATAATCCGTGGAAAAAAATTGAGAAGAATACGCTTTGATCGAGTCAATCTTGCGATCCATGACGGCGCTTATGTCATATACAAAACTGGGCGTGTAGTACCTGTCCTGGATCATGTGAAATATATACTTTGGGCGCCATTGAGGTTGCGGGTTACCTTGGTCATCAAGCGTGTCTATCCGGCGCAAACCGCTTAAAAAACAGGCGTCTGAAATGAGGTGGCCCGCGCGGCCATGATCCGGGTGTCGGTCATCCAACGCATTGGCGAGTACGATCTCGGGTTGATATTTCCGGATAAACCGGATGAGTGCACGCTGGTGCGTTTCATCGTTCAAAAAAAAACCATCGGCCATACGGGCATTCTCCCTCACATCCAGGTTCATGATAGCGGCGGCACGCATGGCTTCTTCGTCGCGAAGGTCGGCTGTTCCCCGGGTGCCCAGTTCGCCCCGCGTGAGATCCACCACGCCCACTTTTTTGCCACGGGCTTTTTCAATCATCAATGTGCCCGCGCACCCCAGTTCAACATCATCCGGGTGAACGGCAACAGCAAGTATATCGAGTTTCATCGGAGAAAATTAAGCGGCAAATGTAAAACTATGCGCTTGATTTCACGGGGGGACGAGGAAGTTTATCTTGCCGGCCGGTGATGCGATGCGGTCATAGAACAAAACCTTGCCGTCAGGCGTTATCATGCGTTAGCTCTTTTTGGCGATTTGACCATTGTGAAGTAGTTTAGCGCGTTTGTTTTATAAATATAAAATCTCAATTATGGCATATGATGTTCTTGTAATCGGAACGGGGCCTGGTGGTTACGTGGCTGCAATCCGGGCAGCGCAACTGGGGTATAAAACCGCGGTGGTTGAAAAAGAAAGCCTGGGTGGCGTTTGTTTGAACTGGGGTTGCATTCCAACCAAGGCGCTTTTAAAAAGTGCCCAGGTATATGAAAGTATAAAACATGCTGAAGCATATGGGCTGACTGCAACGGGTTCAGTTAATTTTGAAGCGGTGATCAAACGCAGCCGTGGCGTAGCAGATAAAATGAGCAAGGGTGTCCAGTTCCTGATGAAAAAGAACAAGATCGATGTCATCTTGGGTTTTGGCAAACTGGCTGGCAACGGTAAAGTAGACGTGACGAAAGCCGACGGTGTAAAAGAAACGGTAGAAGCCAAACACATTATTATTGCAACAGGTGGTCGTAGCCGTGAGTTGCCTACCCTTAAGCAAGATGGCAAACGCATCATCGGTTATCGCGAAGCCATGTCGCTGCCCACCCTGCCGAAATCAATGATCGTGGTAGGTAGCGGTGCCATTGGGATCGAATTTGCCTATTTCTACAATAGTATGGGCACCAAGGTAACCGTAGTTGAATTTCTGCCGAGAATTGTGCCGGTAGAAGATGAAGACATTTCAAAAGAACTGGAAAAGAATTATAAAAAGACCGGCATCGAAATTCTCACCAATGCCAATGTTGAATCGGTAGATACATCCGGTCCGCTGCTAAAAGCATCGGTGAAAACACAGACAGGTGTCGTAACGCTGGAAGCCGAGATTGTGCTTAGCGCAGTAGGTGTTTCCGCAAACCTCGAAGGCATCGGTTTGGAAGAAACCGGCGTAAAAACCGACAAAGGCCGCATCGTTGTAGACAGATATTACAAAACAAATGTCGCAGGTGTTTACGGAATCGGGGATTGTGTACCGGGCCAGGCACTTGCGCATGTTGCTTCAAAAGAAGCCATCATTTGCGTGGAAGCCATTGCTTACAACGACAAAAAATACAACCACCAGCCCGTGCCCATTGACTACAACAACGTTCCAGGTTGTACATATTGCACCCCGGAAATTGCGTCCGTAGGTTATACAGAAGCCGCTGCCAAAGCCGCCGGGTATGAAATCAAAGTTGGCAAATTCCCGCTAAGCGCATCGGGAAAAGCAAGCGCGGCAGGCGCCACCGAAGGTTTCGTGAAAGTGATTTTCGATGCGAAATACGGCGAATGGCTGGGCACACATATGATCGGCTACAACGTTACCGAAATCATCGCAGAAACAGTTGTCGCCCGCACGCTCGAAACAACATACCTGGAAGTGCTCAACAGCATTCATCCACACCCCACGATCAGTGAAAGTGTCAAGGACGCTATTGAAGTGGCCTATGGCGAGGCGATTCACTTATAAGACGGGCCAGTCAGCAATCAGCAATCAGCAATCAGCAATCAGCAGTCAGCAGTCAGCAGTCAGCAGTCAAATAACAAAGAGCCCGGAAATTCCGGGCTCTTTGTGATGATAAACTAATTAAGCCATTTATGCGTTTAAAGGAAAACCACATTATGAATGTCCGACTGCTAGTGCTTTGCCTGTTTACCACTGTCATCTCCGGATCGGCGACAAGCCAGGATTACAACACTGATGGTTATGACAAAAAATTGGGTGTCAAATTCGCGCCAGCCGGAATTGGTTTTGGCAAGCTGACATTTGGTGGCGAATATAGCCTCACGCCTCACAGCTCGGTGACCCTGATAGCGGGTGTTCCCTTCAACAAAACACAAACGGTCAAATACGACAATCGCGACAACGATATCACCATGCGCAGCAAATCACTCATGGCAGGCTACCGGTTATATACCGGCAAACAAACCATGCGTGGTTTCTATATTGAACCCTATGTCAAATACCTGAAACACGAAGGCAACGGCCTTATTTATACCGACCTCCAGGGCCAGGAAGCAATATTCGATACAAAGGAAAATTATGAAGGCGTTGGCGTCGGCGCACAACTGGGCGTTCAGTTCCTGATTGCAAAGCTCGTAATCCTCGACTTCTATTTCTTGGGACCAGAAGCCAACTCAGCAAAATTTAATACCGTTTCCAGGGATATCACCAATAACCTGGGCTGGGACCTTGCCGACGCTGCCGAAGCCGAAAAAGACATACGTGATGCACTCGAAGACATTCCGGTGATTGGCGGCAAGGTTGGAGTGAAGGTAGATAAGGACAAAAAAACAGTCAGCACCAACTATTCTGGTTTTATGCCAGGCGTACGATTCGGACTATCTGTGGGCATCCGGTTTTAACCAACTGTAAAATAATTCCCCGTTTCAGGGGCAAAGTGGTCGGTAATGTGCAACTTTACGGCTTAAACTGTTGCTTTGCCTGATCACTCAATATGGGAACTGGATACCTTTTACCAGCCGCAGGATTTACTCATTGCCGGCAGCGGTTTTATGGGCCTTTGGAGCGCCTTCTATACAAAGCAACGTCGACCTGACTGGAACATCATCGTCATCGAAAAGAATGCACACCCACTGGGTGCCAGTACCCGTAATGCGGGGTTTGCGTGTTTTGGAAGCCTGACAGAATTATTGGACGACGCGCGAACAATGGGTGAAGAAGCGATGCTGGCAACATTTTCCATGCGGTACGAAGGCATTCGCCGCATCCTCTCCCTCCTGGATCCTTCATCTATTTCTTATGAGCATGCCGGCGGGTATGAATTGATCCCGCCGGAACAATATGCGCGGCCTTGCGATCTGCGCAACGTTGTCGAAAACATGAATGCCTTATTGTCTTCCATCACCCATCAGTTAAATACTTTTGAGCTGGCTAATGACGAGATTGCCCGTTTTGGTTTTGCGCACGTATCTGCGCTGATCAAAAACAACCTCGAGGGGCAGTTACACCCTGGCAAACTGGTTTCAGTGCTGTCATCCTTTCTGCAAAAAATGGGTGTGCGCATTTTAATGAATACCGGATTGCGCTCCTACGAAGAATTGGACAACGAAACCATTGTTTATACAAATCACCCCTACCCCTTCTACACGAAAAAGCTGCTGGTTTGCACCAACCATGCGCCTGAAGGCGTACTGCCACCAGGCATCATTCGGCCCGCCCGGGGACAGGTGATCGTCACTGCGCCCATCCCGGACCTTGCTTTCACCGGCAGTTTTCATTTCGACAAAGGTTATTATTATTTCCGCAACCTCGGCAACCGGGTTTTGCTGGGAGGCGCTCGCAACAAGGCGTTTGAAGCAGAACAAACCACTGACCGCTCTATTTCTCCATTGATACAGGAAGAACTTGAACGCTTCCTCGGGCAGGTCATCTTACCTGGAAAAAAATTTACCATCGAGCACCGCTGGAGCGGCATTATGGGCATGCCTGCCGGGGGAGAACCCATCGTTAGAAAGCTAAGCAGCCGTTGTTACTGTGCCCTCGGTCTCGGCGGTATTGGTGTGGCGATCGCGCCGGTAATCGGCGAAAAAACAGCCGCGATGATCCTGGCGGAGGCAATATAACAGCAACTAATTTTTTACAAATTTCGTCACCAGGCCATTGTCTGCCTTTATGATGTACACACCGGATTTCAATTCTGCGACATTCAACAGGCACTCATTGCCCTTTACCATTTGTGTCATAACCGGGTGACCGAGGTAGTTATAGATAATCAGCGTATGCAAGCCTGAAACAGGCATGCCTTTCAGTTCGATAATTATATTCGCGGATGCGGGATTGGGATAAACAGCAATCTTAGATACAAAAGCGGCGAATAACGGCTGCTCTATCGGTGCGGTAAGGGTGGAAATTTTCAGCGCATTCGACGCCAGGATCTGACGCCTTGCACCACCGGCCTCAAACGAACTCCTCATTCGCTGGCGCTGTCCGGCGGTAAACATAAACATACCCGCGTCGTTGGTAAGATCCATAAAATTCATGTACATATCGCCATGGGCATTCGCCTCACAACCTGAGAATTTTTCACCCGTGATTACACCCCGGTTCGATGAGCGCTGCTTTGGTGTATCGGCCACCTGGTCGTCACCACAATAGCCATCGCCCCAGATATGCAACAGGTTCAGCCAGTGACCAATTTCATGCGTAGCGGTGCGGCCAAGGTCAAACGGGGCATTCACTGACCCGATCGTACCGAATGCACTGTACTGGATTACCACGCCGTCTTTATCTGCAGGTCCGCCATAAGTGCTTGTATAACCGAGGATACCACCTGCCAGGTTGCCAATCCAGATATTAAGGTACTGGTTGCGGTCCCAGGCGTCATCACCGCCACGTACAGATGATTTGATGCGGTCGTCAGTTCCAAAAAATTCAATTTTTGTGTACTTGCGCAGGATGCCGGTTGTAGCATATCCATGGGCGTCCATGCTGGCGAGTTTGAATTCAAAACCGGCATCTGCAGCCAGCGGCGCGAAATAAGCGGGCACTTTTGCACGGTCGGCATTGTTGCCCCTGAAATCCTTGTTTAATACAACAAGCTGCGATAGAATCTGCGCATCGCTGATGTTTTCGTTGGCGTTGTGATACATCACATGCACAACCACCGGTATGGTGATAATTTCTGCAGATGTGGTGATCGTACCCGCAGAAACGGTGTCGACAAAAAACAGCGTGATCAAAAAAAGTAATATTCGTCTCATGGTATATCGGGCTTCCTGGTAAAGGGTTTTACTTAATACCCGGTTGTTATTGGGCAGGTATTCTATATACAGGAAAGGAAAACCACGCCATTCAAACCCATCACCAGGCTGGAGGAATCTATGTAGCCGCCGTTTGGAAACGTTATCCTGGTAGGCATGTACATGAAAAATGTTCCAAAATACTTGGTCACGATTTTTATGTCATTGATATAGCATTGATTATCAATAAGTAAATTTTACAGGCATACCGTTTTCTACAGATTTTTAATAAAGCATTCGCTACGCAGCATGCCTTGGGATTGTACATTTGCAGCATGAAAAATTATCGGGGTATTTTTTTAACGCTGACAAGCTGCGTTTTCCTGGCGGCAGCTTGTTCCAACAATGGGAACGATGAATCTGCAAGCGGGAATACCACCGTATCGGCCAGCAATGACCCGGCGGTTATCAATTATTCGATCATGAACATCTTCCCGCATGACACGTCGTCTTTCACCGAAGGATTATTGATTCATAACGGTCAATTGTACGAAAGCACCGGCGGTCAGCCCGGCGTCAATAATTTTACTTCCTGGTTCGGACCGGTCGATATGAAATCGGGTAAAGCGCTGCAGAAAGTAATGCTTGATACAAATTACTTTGGGGAAGGTATAACGATCCTGAAAGACCAGGTGTACCAGCTGACCTGGGAAGATCACCGGGGCTTCGTGTATAATCTTAAAACATTAAAAAAGAAGCGGGACTTCCGGTACAACACAGAAGGCTGGTCGCTGACAAACGATGGCAAACAACTGATCATGAGCGATGGAACCAGCAACCTGCAATACCTGGACCCGGATTCACTGAAAGTAGTGAAGATCGTCAGTGTTCAGGACAATAACGGCCCCGTAGGAAATATCAATGAACTCGAATACATCGATGGTTTTATTTATGCCAATCAGTACCTCACCAGTATCATTTTAAAGATAGACCCGGCAAGCGGACGCGTGACCGGCAAAGCGGACTTTTCCAAACTCGACAATGAACTTAAAACAAAGTTCCCCGGCGCTATGGAAATGAACGGCATTGCTTACGATTCGGCGACGAAGAAGGTTTATATCACCGGCAAGGCCTGGCCCCACCTGTATGAAGTAAAATTTAACTAGCTTTTGTTATCAGGTAGATGAGCGAACTGCACTTGTTGCGCTGCATCAATGCCTTCCAGTTTGACGTTAAACCTTCCATCAATGCGTTAACGTAAATTGTCTTACCATGTTTGTACGATTCGCTGAGCATGCTTACATAAAACGCGTCATACCACATCGGCTGAACCAGCTCAATGATTAATCCATGTTTTTTCACCAGGGCCTCCATCGACTTTGGTGAGAAATGGTACAGGTGCCTCGGTACATCATAGGCCGCCCAGTACTGTTGGTAATCATCGGCATCTTTGCTTGTATAATTAGGCACCGCAATAAAGACATGGCCGGAAGGCTTCAGCAATTTTTCAATTTGTTCCA
>JBBSSY010000088.1:0-8935 GCA_038241595.1 Chitinophagales bacterium
AAATCGCTTCGTGGCAAAGTATGATTACGACGGTAAAAAAGCGATGGAACTACGGCAAAAGTGGTGGAAACAGGGCGAAGAAGAACGTTGGACATTTTTATTCTACCATGACATAAAAACCGGTGTGCTCGGTATGTAACGGAGCAACAAGCAAAATGGCCCGTCAAATTTCTTCAACGGGCCATTCAAACCTCAAACAAATGATACGATCAGTTTTGCTTTAACCGGCTGCCCTGCTGACGGAGTTGATCCATCTGCCTTTCTTGCAATTCTTTTCTCAGTGAGTTATTAAAGTCTTTATCTGCTTTAAAAAACTGGTTGGCGCGATCATCTGTGAGCGCGTGTCCAAACTCATTCTTGTACTTTTTGCGGATATTCACCACCCTTTCTTCAAACGCCACTTCGTCCATGCGGTTATGTTGTCGTTTTACCTCCCGGATCTCGTTGACGTAACTGTTATAGATCGGCCAGAAGCGCTGGGCTTCTTCTACGTTCAGGTTCAATTTCTTGGTGAGGTAGGCAATTTTATACGCCTCCAATTTCCCACCGTCTTTTGGATTGGCCTGGGAGTAAGACTCCGTGACCAGCCCCAGGACAGCAAAAAATATCAAAATAAATGGTTTCATTATAGTAAAAAATTATTTAGTTGTTCAGGTCTTTTGCGGAAGATTGCCGATATAGGTAATCTTCCAGTTCCTTGTCGGAAACATCCGCCAACAATTCCTTTACATTAGTTTCCTGCAGATCAAAGGGCTCCAAATTGGTTTCTTCATTTACAGGAGCCATTTCCAGGTAACTTGTCATTTCTTCATTGCTGATTTTTTCCATGCCTGTAACGCTGCCCGCGGCCAGATTTCCAGGTTGGTTCGCTTCAAAAAGAAAGAGCGCGCCCAGGGAAACAGCTCCGGCAATCAACGCCGCTGCTGCATAACGAAAGGCCTTTGTGCCCATTACCCGGGTAAGCCCGGTTGAGTTGCGGCTTTTGCTTACCTTGACAGAAACATTTTCGGCAAGGCTCTCGAAATAATCAGTCGGTACGTCATACACATTCTTCGATCGCGCAGACATCATCATCGGTGAATGTTCTTCCAGTTCCGCGTTTACAAAATCAACTGCCTGCACACCGTCAACCAGGTCGCTGGCGAAATCATTAAAATAACCCTCCGGTAAAATAAAAGGTACCGGTTTGTTTAAATTTCCCAATAAAGGAGAAAGAATTTCAAGTTCTTCAACATGGGTGGCAACTTCCGATGCCCGAATTCTATTTATGATTTGTTCTGCCAGGCCGTCGAAATAACCGGCGCGGACCTGGTAAGGATTTGCAGGAAGATCAGGCAGTGTGGGAACTACCTTGTTCTCATCTATAGATAAGCGCTGTAAAACACTTGAAGTAAAACCTTCAAAATAATTTTCAGGAACCTCGTAGGGGCAACAGATGCTACCGGGAGAAGACATCAACACCGGAAAAACGGCTGCGTCAAGCTGGTTAAGTACCTGGTTGGATAACCGCTCGAAATAGCCAGGAGGAACCTGGTAGGGGTTTACAGGAAGTAGATTAGCCAACAGATCGCTTAGCAGCACTAATTCATCATGTATTTCTAATCTGTTGGCCATTGCGGGTTATAGATGTGTTTTGTTAATTAAAGTTTAAATTTCATCTAAGTAATCTGAAAGAATTTGTTTCTTCAATATATTATTCTTTTAATAAGAATTCTTCAACTTTTTTTACGGCATGATGATAAGATGCTTTCAGGGCGCCTTCCGACGTTTCAAGCACCCGGCTCATTTGCTCGTAGGGCATTTCGTCATAGTAACGTAAATTAAATACAATGCGTTGTTTATCAGGCAAATGTTGAATAGCCAGTTGTAATTTCCATTCGATTTTATTGGGATCGAAATGTTTATCAGCAATGATCTTGTTGCTGAGTCCTGCCTCTACATCATTCATAGAAATGGTGGACTTTTTCTTTTGCTGATCCAGAAAAGTCAGGCATTCGTTGGTTGCAATGCGGTATAACCAGGTATATAATTGGGCGTCTTCCCGGAAGTTCGCCAGCGCGTTCCATACCCGAATAAAAACATTTTGCAAGACGTCGTTGGCATCTTCATGATGAATGACCATGCGACGGATATGCCAGTAAAGCTTTTCCTGGTATTTTTTTATGATAGCAGTAAACGCTTTTTCCTTGGTAAGCGGATCCCGGAACTGGTGTAAAAGCTCATTGTCCTGGTAGGTTACACCCATAGTGCATGGTATTTGGTTATTAAGATGCGCATGGCTGCAATAAGTTTAAAAGAGACGGTCATTGATTTTAAAAAACTTCCACAATTTTGAAAAGCGGACTTTGAAGTGCGGACAAAAAAAAGTGCGCGGGGAGATTAACTACCGGCACACTTTAAGAATATTAAAAAAAGGTTATGCGTTTTTTCTTCCGATTGCTTTTTCGGCTGCTTCCACGATAAACGGCGTATCAAGACCATATTTTTTCAGCAATTCCAACGGTGGACCACTTTCGCCAAACGTATCCTTGGTGCCGATATACTCTATCGGGATCGGTAAATTTCTGGCAGCAACCTGTGCCACGGCATCTCCAAGTCCGCCGATCACATTGTGCTCTTCAACGGTCACTGCGCATTTCGTTTTGGTGATGGATGCAATGATGGCTTCCGTGTCTAATGGTTTGATGGTGTGCAGGTTGATCACTTCCACAGAGATGCCCTTTTCTTCGAGAATACGACCGGCTTCGATGGCTTTCCACACCATATGCCCGCAGGCAAAGATGGAAACATCGGTGCCGGTCGAGAAAACCTGTGCTTTACCGATTACGAATTCCATGTCAGTCGTAAAAATTGGCCATACGGGACGACCAAAGCGAAGATATACCGGCCCTTCGTATTCTGCAATGGCCATGGTTGCCTGTTTTGTCTGGTTATAGTCACAGGGTACGATGACCGTCATGCCCGGCAGCATTTTCATCATGCCGATGTCTTCCAGGATCTGGTGGGTAGCACCATCTTCTCCCAGCGTAAGTCCGGCATGCGAAGCACAGATCTTAACGTTTTTGTTGGAATAAGCAACGGATTGCCGTATCTGGTCGTACACGCGGCCCGTGGCAAAATTTGCAAATGTAGTCGCGAAAGGTATCTTACCCCCGATGGTTAAACCGGCAGAAATGCCGATCATATTGGCTTCTGCTATACCGCACTGTACAAAACGTTCAGGAAATTCTTTAATAAATGCCTGCAATTTTAAAGAACCCGCCAGGTCGGCGGTAAGGGCCACCACGTTGGCATTTTTCCGGCCTGCTTCCAAAATACCGTCACCAAAGCCGCTACGGGTATCTTTCTGCCCGGTAACCTGAATTTCTTTTAACATATTCGTTCCTGATTATTTGAATGAACAATTTATTTACAAGCTTTCGTTGACGTCCAACAAAGAAAGGCAGAAGTTTTGGAATTACTCTTAATTAAGCGTCGAAAGTTAACCGTTGAACACCGGCTGATCAGTTTAAGTCAGATTTCTGCGTCGTATAGAAAGTCGCATCTGCTTTAAGCCGCTGCTCCCATTTCCACGCCGAACTCATCATATCTTCCAGGGTAAATGTCGGGTTCCAGCCCAATTCGTTTCTTGCGTAGTCATTGTTGGCATATATGGCGATCACATCACCGGGCCGGCGAGGACCGATTACATAGTTCAGTTTCACCCCGCTTACTTTTTCGAAAGCGTGAATGGCCTGCAATACGGTGACTCCGTTGCCGGTGCCCAGGTGAAACACTTCAGACTTTTTGGTGGCCTTGCCATCGATCAGGTACTGAACCGCCAGCGTATGCGCATGCGCAATATCGCACACGTGAACATAATCGCGAACACACGAACCATCTGCCGTCGGGTAGTCGTCGCCGTATACTTTCATTTGCGGCAATTTGCCGATGGCAGTCTGGGTAATAGCTGGTACCAGGTTAGCCGGTCGGCCGATCGGCAACTCGCCAATCAGTGTACTTGGATGGGCGCCAACCGGGTTAAAATACCTGAGGAGCACGCAATGAGCCGGTTGTGCCTTTGAAAATTCGTTGATGATCTGTTCACCCATTTGTTTGGTATAACCATATGGTGATTCTGCCGGTTTAAATGGCGTGGCTTCGGTAACAGGGATATGGTCCGGGTTGCCGTATACCGTGCAGGACGAAGAAAATACGAAATAAGGGATGTCAAATTCCTGCACGCATTTCAACAGGTTTATGAGCGAAGTAAGGTTGTTTTCAAAATACATTAACGGTTGTTCAACCGATTCGCCGACAGCTTTATAAGCCGCAAAATGGATGATGCCCTGTATGTCGATATTTTCCTGGAAGATGGCAAAGGTGTCATCAAAATTGCAGAGGTCTACTTTATAGTTCTTGATTTTCTTGCCGGTAATTTTCTCAACCCCTTCCAATATTCTTGCTGTTGAACGGCTGTTGTTGTCAACAGATATCACTTCGAAACCATTCTCCACCAGGTCAACAATCGTATGTGATCCGATGTAACCGCAACCGCCAGTAACCAGGATTTTCTTCATTTTCCGTAATTTATAAATAATGGATTGTAATTATGATTATATGATCAGCCGCAAAAGGCTCTTATTATTAAAGATAACGACATTTGCTGCGCGGCCTTTTTAAAAATACAATTTACTCTTCGTTTATAATGTTCATCAGGTATTGTCCATACCCACTTTTGAACAATGGTTTTGCCATGATGGCCACCTGTTCCTTCGTGATGAATCCCTTACGATAGGCAATCTCTTCAATACAGGCGATCTTGATGCCCTGGCGTTGTTCAATGACTTGCACGAACTGGGAGGCCTGCATGAGTGAATCGAAGGTTCCGGTATCGAGCCAGGCCGTGCCGCGGTCCATGATAGATACCTTAAGCTTACCCCTTGTCTGGTATTCCCGGTTTACATCGGTGATCTCGTATTCTCCGCGAGGACTCGGTTTGAGGTCACGCGCGATCGCCACCACTTCATTGTCGTAAAAGTAAAGACCCGGCACAGCGTAGTTGCTTTTTGGCAGGGCAGGTTTTTCTTCGATGGAAATCGCGTTCATCTCCTTATCGAATTCAACTACACCGTAACGTTCAGGATCGCTGACATGGTAGGCGTACACGATCCCGCCGTCCGGATCGGTATTTTTTTCAAGGGTTTCGCCCAGGCCGGTGCCGTAGAATATATTGTCGCCGAGAACAAGCGCCACCTTATCATTACCGATGAAATCGGCGCCGATTACAAACGCCTGTGCGAGACCGTTTGGCAGCGGCTGTTCTTCATAGGTAAATTTCAACCCCAGCTGGGTGCCGTCACCGAACAATTTTTTAAAAACAGGAAGGTCATGCGGGGTAGAGATGATCAGTATTTCGTGAATGCCCGCCAGCATCAGGGTGGAAAGCGGGTAGTAAATCATGGGCTTGTCGTATACAGGCATCATTTGTTTACTGAGTGCGTATGTAATCGGGTGTAGGCGGGTGCCCGAACCGCCCGCAAGTATTATTCCTTTCATGGTTGTTGTTTCTTTACACTGAATGAACAAGATCGATGGCCGCAGGAATCCATAAGACTATATGGATTCTGATCGCAACCACCAGCCTCCATGTTCAGGCAGCCGATTTAAGTTGTGATAAAATAACGTGTTTTTTGCGTTTATAATATATAATTGTTTTCCCGCACACAAAGGTATCCATGAACCTGGACGGTGATCGTTGGCAATGAACGCTGCGCGAAATTATCGTATTACCGGTACCGGAAGGTGACTTAAATAAAAATTTTGAGGACATAGTAAACCAACGCCGCTAAAATGGCACTTACCGGGATGGTAAGAATCCATGCCCACATGAGGTTTACCGTAACGCCCCAACGCACGGCGGAAAGGCGTTTGGTGGCACCCACCCCGATGATGGCGCCGGTAATGGTGTGGGTCGTACTCACCGGGATGCCCAGGTGTTCGGTCATAAACAAGGTGAAGGCACCAGCCGTTTCGGCACTGACCCCTTCAAGCGGAGTAACCTTCGTGATGCGGGTACCCATGGTTTTGACGATCTTCCAGCCGCCGCTCATGGTGCCCATAGCAATCGCGGCGAAACACGAGAACGGTACCCAGTTGGGCACATTTTTGATATCATCCAGGTGACCGCTGGCCACCATGGCGGCAGCAATTATCCCCATCACTTTTTGCGCATCGTTGCCACCATGGCCAAGGCTGAAAAGGGCAGAAGATACGAGCTGTAACCGCCTGAACCACTTATCGGCCTTGTAAGGGGTGGCTCGTCGGCAGATGTTGACAATCAAAACGGTGATTAAAAACGCGACGACCATCCCAATAAATGGTGCGAGGAATATGAATAAGAAGATCGTGAATACAGGTGCATAGTTGATTACATCGATGCCATGGTCGCTCAGGGCGCCAGCATGCGCGAGTGCAGCGCCCATAAAGCCGCCCAGCAGCGTATGCGACGAACTGGACGGAATGCCGAACCACCAGGTAAGCAGATTCCATGCGATCGCTGCGATCAGGCCTGCCAAAATCACTTCCTGCGTAATAAACGCTTCATTCACGGACCGGGCAATGGTATTAGCAATTTTAAACTCACCGTAATAGTACTTGGAGATAAAAAACGCGGCGAAATTGAAGATTGCGGCCCAGATCACTGCCTGGAACGGCGTTAACACTTTGGTAGATACAATGGTCGCAATGGAGTTCGCGGAGTCGTGAAAGCCGTTGATAAAATCAAAAACCAGGGCGAAAACGATAATGACGACGAGAAATGTCATAATTCAGGTATGAAATATTTGCGTAGCATGGGGGGATGAACGGTTGACGCAGCAGGCACCCGTAGATACCGGTAGTCAGGCGTATTTGATGATAATGGATTCGATCACGTTGGCGGCATCCTCACATTTATCGGTGACGATTTCCATTACCTGGTAGATCTCCCTTTTTTTGATGACTTCTTTGGCGTCGGGTTCAGTTTCAAACAAGCGATCGATACTCTGGTCGAAGATATCATCGGCCTGGTTCTCAATGCTGTTGACCTTAACCAGCGCATCGGTGATATGGCGCAAATTAACCATGTTACGCAGTTCATGCACCGCAGTTTTGATCTGTTCGCAGCTCTGGTCGATGAGATCGGCCATTTTCTGGATTCCCTGGTCATTGGGATTTACCTTATAAAAATTGATCTTTTTGGCGGAAGAGTAGATATAATCGGCAATATCATCCAGCGCCGAAGCGAGGTGGTGGATGTCTTCCCGGTCGAATGGGGTGATAAAGTTGCGTCCGAGTTCGGTGAAGATCTTATGGGTAAAATCATCATTGATGTGTTCCATATCTTCCAGTTTGGATATCATGCCCGCCCGTTTGTCGAAGTCAGGCTCGGCCACCACTACTTTCAGCAGTTTGCCCATATCCGCTACTGTTGCCGCTACATCTTCAAACAAGGTATAGAACACCTTGTCTTTCGGCGTAAATAACTTCATGAATGAATTCAAACCCATAATTAGAATTTGGGCAAAAATAGAATTATTGGGCTGGCTTTCCGCAAAATGCTTTTTAGTAATGATTTGTTAACATACGCGGAGCGGATGGGGGGAATTGGTGTATATAATAGCTATCAGCTATTAGCTATCAGCTATCAGCAGTCAGAAATCAGAGGAAGGGGGTATGGGGTATGAGGTAGGAGTATCAAATGCCTCGAAATCAAGCCCTTAATTATAATTAAGGTGGTTCTTTGGAACTGCCTTTTTTTATTCCATAACTTTAAAGTTTAGTCGGACAACAGTGAGTGTGCCTTCAAGTACTTATGGGCTAAGTACATGCTGTTTTCATGATGATGGCGGGCCCATCGAAGGGAGTGGCAGGCAAATCCTTCAAACCACTTTGTGGTGCTGTTTTCGGAAACTAAACGGTGCTGAGCGACAAAGAAAAGGCGGACGTAAATTCTGTCAGGTGAGGCTCAGGGAGCTGAACGAAAGTGAATCACCATAGTAAAACATCGATATGTCCAAATAACCTGTTGAAATTGGAGGGAGTCATTGGCCTTCAAGAAATCAAATCTATGGGCAGTAACCTGAAACTGGATAGATAACAGGCGGTGTAAAGGTGGCAGGAACCTGAGTCAGGCATGAAAACGGAACAAGGGAACTCATGCAGTAATGATAAGGGAACGTACAAGCGGATAACCCGTGAGGCAAATACCAATGAACTGCATGGGGGCGGCTTACGTCGTAGTAGTGTTGACACCTTGCGAAAGCAAGGGAGAGCGAAGGGCGTAACCGAAGTCGGTTTCAATTGAACAACAACTGTAAAAGGGATGATTGATTATTTTGAAACAAAGGAACATCCGATTACCAGGAAAATGATCCTGGAGGCTTTCCTGTTGGTAAAGGCCAATAAGGGGGCTGCAGGAATGGATCACCAGAGCGTAGAACAGTATGCAAAGCAACTGGAAAGGAATAGTTATAGGCTTTGGAACCGGATGACCTCGGGATCATATTTCCCCAAACCCGTTAAGGAAGTGGAAATACCCAAGCGGTCAGGCGGTGTCAGGAAATTAGGTGTTCCGTCCGTTGAAGATCGTATTGCTCAGCAAGTGGTGAAAACGTATCTGGAACCCAAAGTGGATCCATCCTTTCATGCGGACAGTTTTGGATACCGTCCGGGCAGAAGTGCTCATATGGCGGTACAATCTGCTCAGAACAGATGTGGAAGGATCGGATGGGTGATTGATATCGATATTCGTTCCTTCTTCGACAGCATCGACCACGAGTTGATGATGAAAGCAGTCAGATATTACACGACAGAGAAATGGATACTGATGTACGTCGAACGGTGGTTGAAAGCAGACGTATGCAAGCGGGATGGTCAAATAGAGAAGCGGTCAAAGGGAACACCGCAGGGCGGT
>JBBSSY010000089.1:0-8910 GCA_038241595.1 Chitinophagales bacterium
CCATACATTGCAGGATTTAAAATCAATCAATACCTAAACTTCGGCAAATGGTTCCCGTTGTCCGGAGTGGTTAAAAAAGGGATAAGCGCAAAAAACATCGGGTCGTTTATTATCTCTCCATTTGCTTATTCGTTCTGGATAATAAAAAAGTTAGTTAATGCAGTGCATAATTTTTTCGTTTAACCGCGCCAGCCAGCTGGATACGCTATTGAACAGCATTCGGGTCTATCTCGGCAAATTGCCGCTGGACATTCACGTGGTGTACAATTCATCGGAAGATTTTTATGAAGAGGGGTACCGCTTGTTGTTTAATTTGTACCCGGAAGTGAACTTTAAGAAAGAAAAAAGTACGGGAAAGTCATCGTTCCCGGGCAAAAGTGAGTTTTTCTACTGGCGGAATTATTTTAATTTCCTGAAATATCCGCCGAAAGTGAAAGGTGGCAGTTTCAAAAGCGATGTGAACCGGATACTGGATGCTTCTGATGCCAAACGGGTATTTTTCCTGACTGATGACAGTGTTTTTGTACGCGAGCCTGATTTGCCGGGAGAAGTCACCCAAACCGTTCTGTCGAACCCTGCGCACGCTATGTTCAGTTTTCGTCATGGACTTAACCAACTGGATGCACCGCCTGAGTCTGTTGTCAAACACACCAGGTACAGTCATTATCGTGTAACCAAAGGACATGCGCCTCACTGGGTATTTAAATTTTCGATCGATGGTCACGTCTACGATAAACAATTTATCAGGAGGTTATCTGCGAAAAATTATTATTACAATCCCAACAGCCTCGAAGCCTTTATCAATACCTATTCAACAAACAAAAATTATTTCAGCAATCTGTATTTCAATAATGAAAATTCATTGCTTGGGTTTGAACTGAACCGGGTGCAATCATTCAACGTAAACAATCACCTTGATTTTTCAACCCACAAACTCAACACCCACTTCATGGAAGGATATAAATTGACATACCTGTACGATGTCGTAACTGATTTCCGGCCTTTGTTGACCGGGCTTAAGTTTGCCAATGGCAATGAAAACTTCCAAATTAAATTCTAGTATTCTGTGATCAGTATTGTAATACCAACATATAACCGGGTTTCTTCGCTGCAGGCTTGTGTGGAGAGTATCGTTCCGCAGTATTATCCCGGCCTTGAAATAGTGATTGTTGACGATTGTTCAACAGATCTTACCCGGGAGTACCTGAAAGACCTGGCCCATTATGACTTTATAAAAATTTATCTCAACAAAGAAAATCACGGTGTTAATTATTCGCGCAACAGGGGCGTGGAACTGGCGTCACAAAAATTTATTCTCTTCCTCGATAGCGATGACCAGCTTGTCGATGGAAGCCTTGTTAAAGTTAAAGAAAGCATAGAGGCCAGGCCGGCGTTCACACATTTTCTTTACGTGGTATCAGATCGTATGGAGGAATTCAGGCATGTCACCGAACCGCAACTCATCCGGTATGAAGACTGGCTAAACGGGAAAGTAACTGGTGATTTTATGCACGTCGTGTTGGCGGACGTTCTAAAGAAGCATCTTTTCTTCGAAGAATTTCGAATGTTTGAACATTTGAACTGGTTACGGGTCAAAAAGCTTACTTCGCCACAGATTCTTCTACCGATTGTTACCGCCGAGCGTGAAAGAGACCGGCCAGACAGCCTGACCAGTTCTTCCAAATTAAAGAATGTTTCCATAATCAGGACAAAATTTAATGCAGAAAAACTCTATTATTCCATGTATCACAACGACCTGGTGTTATATAATCCGAAGTCGTTGCGATTTAAACTCGTAGAAACCATATTATTAGGTGCGGCCTGCAACCAGAAAAGTGATTGCAGGACGCTGATCGGTTTTGCCGACACAAAATCTATAAAAATGGCGGGCAATTTGATATTACTGTTCCCGTCTGCCCTGGTGAGGTATGGGATTATTAAGTATTCCAAGGCGAAAGGCAGATAGGGTTTCTAGACTGTACCCTTTGATGTAAGAATAAAAACTGTTCATGCGACGAATGAAAATTGTGCATTGTTTATTTTCGATGGAGATCGGAGGCGCCCAGATCCTGGTTGTTGACCTGGTCAATGAGATGTGTCTCGCGCATGATGTGCACCTGATTGTGGTAAACAATTACAATGAAAAGCTGATCCGGCAGATCGATAAGCGGGTGAAGATTCATTACATGCGACGGAAAGAAGGCAGTCGAAACCCACTCCCGATCCTTAAACTAAATTACCTGCTAATCCAGTTAAACCCGGATATTGTTCATTGTCACGAGCCCAATATGGCCAAAGCAATTAAGGCCAAACGGGCCAAATTGGTATATACCATCCATGATGTGGGCATTCCGGTCATTTTTTACGATATGTACCAATCGCTGGTAGCGATTTCGGATGCCGTGTACCAGGATGTTACGTCACGTTGCGACTTGCCGGTGACAACGGTGTACAACGGTGTACAGATAAAATCGTTCAGGCAACGCACCGAGTATAGCGCGGATACTGACAATGTGTACAAACTGGTGCAGATCAGCCGCCTGATGCATGAGAAGAAAGGACAGGATATACTTATTCATGCATTGCATAAAGTAATCCGGGAATATCATTTTTCCAACGTCATGCTGGATTTTATCGGCGACGGCACATCGATGCATTACCTGAAAAATCTTATCAATGAACTCGGCCTGGGTGGTCATGTGCGTTGTATTGGTGAGCGGGATCGGGACTGGTTGTTTTCCAATTTGTCAGAATACCATATCCTGGCACAACCATCGCGTTATGAGGGATTCGGACTTACCATCCTGGAAGGATTTGCAGCAGGTTTGCCTGTATTGGCATCGAATATAGATGGGCCGGCGGAAATCATCCATTCGCTGAGTGGCGGTTTCCTGTTTAACAACGGCGACGTTGATGATTGCGCGAGTGAGTTGTATAAACTTTTAAATCTATATCACAACAATAAAATCGGTGAACTGATGCAGGAAACAGTTCCACTGGTTAAGAAAAAGTATTCCATAGAATCCTGTGCAGGCGGTTACCTGGCTGAATACAGGCACCTGCTCAATGAACCATCGGTATTGGTATAAAATATCCAGGTCGCTTACGCAGCCTGTAGCAATACCGCTTTGTTAAACTCGTTTTATTAATGAAAAATGTTTTAATCACGGCCCCCTCTCTGAAAAACGTCAGCGGCATTTCTACCATTGTAACAACCATCATCGGGCACAATTCGAATGTGTTCAAATACTTTCATTTGCGTTTAGGAAAGACCGATAAACAGGATTCACGGCTGATCTGGCTTGCTGACCAGGTTTTTTTACTACCCCGTGTCATTTATACCATGCTCAGGCATAAGATCGATATCATCCACCTGAATACCGGCCTTGAAAAGTCAGCCCTGTTGCGTGATTTCCTTGTTTTTTATGTAATGAAGAACGTGTTCCGAAAAAAGGTCCTGTTTCATATACATGGTGGTTACTTCCTGATGCAGCCACCGCCGCCTAAATCCATGTTTTACTATTTTATTTCAAAAATGGTAAAGGAATCAGATATGACGGTGGTACTCAGTGACATTGAAAAGGAAAAAATCTTCAACGATTATCAGGTCGCGAGCGTTGTTCTCCCTAATGCCATCGAACCGGTAGAGTCGCTTGAATTGAAGAAGGATTTCGACGGCAAGATTACCTTTATTTTCCTGGGTCGTATCGTGAAATCGAAAGGAATCTTTCTTATTGCGAACAGTTTCAGGCACCTTTCCGAGTATTACAAAAAGTTTGATTTCCAGATTTATGGCGGTGGTCCTGAGGTGGATGCGCTTATTCAGGAATTGAACACGTGCAAGGGGCTTGATTTCAGCTACAAGGGAATTGCAAGAGATGGTGATAAATGGGCGGCGCTGGAAAAATCGCATGTTTTTTTATTGCCTTCACTCCATGGAGAGGGATTGCCGATCGCCATGCTGGAAGCCATGAGCAGCGGAGCCATACCGGTTGTTTCCGATGATGCCTCCATTTCATCGGTGGTTAAAGACAAGTACAACGGTTTTATCGTTCGAAAAGGCAATGAAGCAGACCTGAGTCTTACGCTCGAGCACTTGCTGAACGACCGGCGTCACCTGGAAGAGGTGAGCCAGGCCGCGCGCTCAACCATTAGGGAGAAATACAACATCGATGGGTTTTTACGATCGCTCAATGGATTTTACAATCAACTCGGAAAACCTGTTTATAATTAGTTCAATCGCAAAGACTTTAAAAAATAAACTGATATTATGTCAAGAAAAATTTTGGTTACCGGCGGTGCCGGCATGATAGGTAGCAACCTGGTTAAGGCGCTTAAAAAAATGGGCGATTCTGTGGTCGTAGTCGATAATTTATGGCGCGGTAAGGTGGAATACCTGTATGAAGACGGTGTTCCGGTGATTGACCTGGAAAAAGAATTCTTTAATATAAACCTGACTGAACCGGATAAAATTGATTTTTTGCTGGAGCAGGTTGATTACGTGGTGCATTTGGCAGACATCGTGGCGGGTATTAATTATGTTTTTAGTCACCAGGGAAGCCTGTTCCGCGAAAACGTACTGATCAACTCAAATGTCATTGCGTCGGTACGTAAGTTCCCTGGCAAAATTAAAGGGTTTTTAAATATCGGTACGGCCTGCAGTTTCCCGTTGACACGTCAGAACTCGCTGGATGTGATCCCGCTTCGCGAAGATGAATTGTACCCAGCATTGCCTGAATCAGCATATGGCTGGAGCAAACTGATGGGCCAGTACGAAACTGAATTGCTCGAAAAAGAAACCGGCATTCCGGCTGTATCGCTGATGCTTCACAATGTTTATGGCTCACCGTGTGATTTCGGCGCTAGAAGCCAGGTAATTCCGGCATTGATTACCAAAGCCATTAATTACGATAAAGAATTTATTGTTTGGGGCAGCGGTACACAGGGTCGTGCATTTGTACACGTAGACGACGTGGTAAAAGGAATTCTGCTTGGCCTCGAGAAAGGTCTTGGTCACGGGCATATCCAGATCGGGCCATCTGTTTGTACGTCCATACGTGAAATTGCGGAGAAAGTGGTTGCGATCTCAGGCAAACCGATTACAATCGAATATGATCTCACAAAACCGGAAGGTGACAAGGCGCGGGCGGCTGACTACAGCAAAGCAAAAGAGGTTTTGGGTTGGGAACCTTCTGTATCTTTGGAAGAAGGACTTGGCAAACAATATAACTGGATCAATGAACAAATTGCAAATCAATCCAAATAGATTCATCTATACATCTGTAGATGAAATAGAACCGGTATTGACTTCGCACAATACCGGTTCAAAAAAGGTTTTATGCAAGGGGTTTCCGGAATCGGTGCAACTTAAACAAATTGCATTGGGCGGTCTGTCGCCAGGTGAATCGGTTGCGGTACATACACATCTGGATATGGATGAATATTATCATGTATTAACAGGAAATGGGGTCATTTACATTGATGAGGTTTTATATAAACTGGAGCCCGGAATTTTTATAAACGTACCAGCGGGCGCCGCCCATCGTTTGGAATGCGGCGAGATTCCGTTGGAATTTTTTTATTTTGGCTTAGAAATTTTATTATGAAGAACTACATAAATTTTTTGGGTATTGGCTTAACACCGGTTACTTACCCGGAGCTATTCCTTAAAGTTGATGAATGGATCAAAAACAAGTCGGGCCGCTCGCACCATATTGCCTGTGTAAATGCCTACTGCATTGCCCTCGCCATCCGTAACCGGGAAGTCTCCAGGATCTATAATTCTGCCGATATCACCGGGCCAGACGGGATGCCTTTTGTAAAGTGGATCCGCAATATCAGTAAACAGAAGTGCGACCGCATCGCTGCACCGGATACCATCCTGCAGCTTGCCGCACACGCCAAAACCACGAATTATACGTTTTATCTATATGGCGGCTCACCGGATGTTTGTGTGAAGATGAAAGAATTTTTGGAGAAAAAGTTTCCGCATATCCGGATCATCGGCCATTATTCACCGCCATTCCGTGAAATGACACAAGACGAAGATGACGCCATCGTCGCCGAGATCAATCTGCTTCAACCGGATATCATCTGTGTAGGGCTCGGCACCCCGAAACAGGATTACTGGATCGATACACACATCGAAAAAATACGAGGATCGGTATTGATTGCCTCTGGCGCCACTTTCGACTTTTTCGGTGGTCGCATCAAAATGGCTCCTGAATTTATCCGGAACTCCGGCCTGGAGTGGGTATACCGGTTATTCGGCAAAGACTTTAAACGACTATGGAAACGTTACATCGTTATGCACAGCATTTTTTTAGTGAACTTTTTAATGCAGCAGGCAAGAGTAAAGGATTATAAGGTGGAGATCAAGCGCCGGCCCTGATCGAATAGTTTATATTACCATATTCATATCGTTCCAACCTCACATCTACCCCTTGAAATCATCCTGTGGAACGCCTGTTAACCGCACCGGCGGTGGCAGGCCATCGTAAAGTGGCAGCGTAGTCCCCCAGCCTATAAAATCTGTCGATTTCGCGCGCTTACCTGATTTAGGTAACAAGGCAGCTGGTTAAAAAGGTAAACGCATTTTAGGGAATCATTAAAATTCAGGAAGCGTACGAGCTTCCTATTCAACAAGAATATTATGAATAGTCGTTTTCTACGCCACTTACAGCTGATCCTTGCAGCGCTGGATTTACTGGTCATCAATGCTGTATTTTTCACTACCTATTATATCGCGCGAACCTTTTTCAATTTGGAATCGGGTAGTGGATATAATTATTTCGAGTACATCTATTTTGGTTTTTTCCTGAGCATTGCCTGGTCACTGGTGGTACTGCTGGCGGGGCTGTATCACGAGAAGTACGTGCTTTCATTTGAATATTTTACAAAGCGAACGCTGCAGGTATTTGTCTACTTTCTTGTGATGGTCATATTTTATGTGTTCCTCATCCGGCAGTACACCATCTTCGACGCAATGTTCGTATTCAGTGTGTTATGCAGCATCCTGATCTCGCTCATCTTCAACCGGTTTCTATACCTGGCCATTTACAACTACTTTAAGAGCAAGGAATACCTGATCAATAAGGTGGTAATCATTGGATATAATAACCTGTCGAAAAAACTGGTCAGTTACCTCGAGGAAGATGGCATCAATAAACAGATCATTGGTTTTTGCGAAGAATTTGAAAACGTACATGAATTATCTCATTACCCCATCCTGAGTAACGTAAAAGATTCGCTCGACGTGTGTAAAAAATACGGCGTCACTGAAATATACTCTACCATCGCCCCGGAACACAATGCCAGTATCTACCAGTTGATACAAATGGCCGATCAGTTGTGCATCCGGTTTAAGATCGTACCGGATATCGGGTTCTTTGTCAAACGCAAGGTGCACATCGACTATCTGAAAGAGATGGTTGTCATTTCCATGCGCAACGAGCCGCTGGAAGACCTGGGCAACCGAATACGCAAGAGATTGTTCGACATTTTTGTGAGCCTGATGGTAACCATCTTTATCCTCTCCTGGCTAATTCCCGTAATTGGCATCCTCATCCTGCTGGAATCCTGGGGACCGATCTTTTTTACCCAGCCACGCAGTGGCAAGGAAAACAAGAGTTTCCAATGCCTTAAGTTCCGTAGTATGAAGGTGAACGACAACGCGCACGATAAACAGGCAACGAAAAATGATTCCAGGGTAACACGAATCGGCAGGCTTTTACGACGGACAAGCCTGGATGAGTTTCCACAATTTCTCAACGTGTTAAAGGGAGATATGAGCATCGTAGGTCCCCGGCCGCATATGCTGAAACATACAGACAGTTATTCCCAGATGATCGGGCAGTACATGGTCAGGCAGTTTATCAAACCTGGTATTACGGGCTGGGCGCAGATCAAAGGCTTCCGTGGGGAAACAAAAACGCTTGAACAGATGCAGAAAAGGGTAGAGCATGATTTATGGTATATCGAAAACTGGAGTTTGATGCTTGATCTGAAGATTGTTTTCATCACGGTACTTAATACAATGAAGGGCGAAGAAAACGCGTTCTGACCAGGTAAAAAGAACGGGCGTATAGGCTATCTTTACCCGGCATATAGAGATAACATTTTAATTACAACCTGCTATTGATGATCCACCGTATTCCTGAATCACCCCCGGTAATTTTACCGGTTGCCGGCAATGACACCCGACCGAAATGGTCGGTGATGATTCCCGCCTATAATTGCATCGAATTTTTACAGGCTACCATGGAATGTGTACTCGCACAGGATCCCGGCATTGATCAGATGCAAATTGAGGTAGTGGATGATTGCAGCACGGATGGTGATGTACGTGCGCTGGTTGAAAAAACAGGTAAAGGGCGGATACTTTATTTCCGGCAACCGCAGAATTCAGGCAGTCTGCGTAATTTTGAAACCTGTCTCAACCGATCACGGGGCTACTGGGTACACTTGTTACATGGCGATGATGTGGTGAAACCCGGTTTTTACGCAGAGATTGAATTCATGTTCAACAAATTTCCCGAAGTAGGCGCTGCCTTTACTAAATATACCCATATCAATGCGCAGGGTGTGGAACTTAGACCGGGCGATGGCGTTTTATTGGAGGAGCCCGGCGTGCTCGATGACTTTCTCCTTAAGATTGCGCAGGGACAGCATTTACAGCCCCCGGCCATTGTAGTAAAACGCACCGTGTACGAACAACTCGGCGGCTTTTTCGCCGTACATTATGGTGAAGACTGGGAAATGTGGATCCGTATTGCGGCTCATTTTACCTTTGCCTATTCCCCGAAATGCCTTGCCCTCTACCGGTCTGGCCACCAGTCGAATATCACGAGTCTTTCAATTTCTTCCGGTCAAAACATCAAAGACATCATCAAAGTCGTAAATATCTGCCAG
>JBBSSY010000090.1:0-8838 GCA_038241595.1 Chitinophagales bacterium
ACTGCCACCGTAAATAATGACCAGATCGCTACCAACCGAACGCCAAATGTGATCAGTGGCTTACAGGGGAAAATGGCGGGGGTAAACATTACGACGATGGGCACGGGCCCCGCCGGTTCTGCCAAGATCCGCATCCGCGGGCAATCTTCGTTTAACAGCATCAACCAACCGCTCATTGTAATAAATGGCATCCCGATGGACAATACCAGTTTTGGGCTCGGTGGCAAAAATGGTTTCCGCGCAGGACAGGTAAACAGTTCCGATGGCGGCGACGGCCTTTCCAGCATAAACCCCGATGACATTGAATCGATGACCGTGTTGAAAGGTGCGACGGCTTCTGCGCTTTACGGATCGCGTGCCAAAGACGGGGTAATTATGATTACCACTAAAAATAGAGGCACAGAAAAAGGGATAGGAGTGAGTTACAATATTAATTATACCACCGATAAACCACTTGACTTCACAGATTTTCAATATGAGTATGGCCAGGGTGAAAGAGGCGTTCGCCCTACCACGCCTTATCCGCAATCCGGCGTTTGGAGTTTCGGCGAGAAATTTCAGCCGGGTATGACACAGGTCTTGTTTGACGGGAAAACATTTCCGTATGAACCAGTATACAACCGCTATAAGAAATTTTACAATACCGGTATAAATCTTTCCAATACCGTTGCTCTCTCCACCTCGGGCGATAAGGGTGGTATGAATATCTCGCTGGCAAATACGGATAACAAGGGCATCATGCCCAATTCGAAATACAACCGCCGAACCATCAACCTCGGTTTTATCCAGAACGTCACCAAAACACTTACGGTGATGGGCAATGTCAATTATTCCAACGAAATAAATACCAACCCGCCGCAGGTGAATACGCAGGACCTGGCGGTACCGACTGTATTGTATACGCTCGCGAACTCGATGCCTTTTTATGCACTCGAGCAAAACCAGACCCTGCCGAACGGCAATGAATTTGTGATGGCCCGTTTTCTCGTCAGGAATAATCCGTATTATTCTGTCAACAAGCGTTTTGAGAACATCCAGCGCGACCGCTTAATTGGCAATGTCTCGTTGAAGTACCAATTGTTAAGCTGGCTATACCTGCAGGGGCGTATTGCGCAGGATATGTCGACCCGCTACCAGGAGTATAATATCCCCAACGGGTATGCGCCGATACCGCCGGCACCAGTTGGCTTTATCAATGGCTCCTACACGCAGGACATCCGGCGGATTCGCGAACGCAATTACGATTTCCTGCTTGGCGCAAACCGCAAAGCAGGCAATTTCGGCGTGGACCTGACACTGGGCGGCAACCAGCGGTATAGCAGGTCGGAGTATAACAGCGTGCTGGCGACTGATTTCGTACAACCCGGTTTATACACCGTCAGGAATGGGCGTATTAAAGATCCACTATACGTGAAATCAGAGCGGAAAGTAAATTCATTGTATGGCGCCGCGCAATTTTCTTATAAAAGTTTCCTGTACGTAAACGTCACCGGTCGCAATGACTGGTTCTCCACTCTTGCTCCGGCCAACAGGAGTATTTTTTATCCCTCTGTGTCGAGCAGTTTTATATTTTCTGATGCGTTTGCCGCCGAAATGCCATCCTGGTTATCGTTCGGTAAACTGCGGCTTGCCTATGCGCAGGTGGGTGATGACAATGTTGACCCGTATTCCAACGTGTTGTACTATGGCGTTAATAACAACCTCTTTCCCAACCCGTCGGGGCAGGCGATCCCGGTCGGTGGCATAACAGGCTCGCAGATTCCGAATCCCGATTTGCGCCCCTTGCGCGTGTCGGAAACGGAAGTGGGCCTGGAGATGAGATTGTTCAACAACCGCGTTGGTTTAGATATTTCATACTATTATAAAATCACTCGCGATCAGATCCTCGGCGTGCAGGTTTCAGATGCTTCTTCCTACACCAATAAGTTGATCAATGTAGGCAAGAGCAAAAACCAGGGAATCGAAATGCAGCTGACACTGTCACCCATCCAGACAAGCCAGTTTAAATGGGATATCAATTTCAACGGTTCGTACAATACTTCCGAAGTATTGCAACTTGGCCTTACACCTGCCGACACTGTGATTTCTGTAGGCGGCGGCGGCGGCCGCGTGGTAAAACAGGTCGTTGGCAAACCGATCGGCGCGTTGTATACCTATCTCTATAAGAGAGATGCACAGGGCAGGCAGGTCTTCGATAAAGCAAGTGGTAAACCGTTGCGTAACGACATCCCTGCGTATGTTGGCAATGTGCTGCCTAAATATTTCGGTGGCATCACCAACACGTTTAATTATGCCGGTGTTGTTTTATCGGTACTGATCGATTATAAGCTGGGCGCCAAAATGATCGCCGGTTCCAACATGAACGCACTGCGGCATGGCCTGCATAAAAGGACGCTGTTGGGCCGCGCAGAAGGCTACGTGATCGGTGATGGTGTGAACCCGGATGGTGGTAAAAACGTTACGCGCGCCGATCTGCAACCATTTTATGAAACACCGAATGTATTGGGTGTCAACGAAGATTTTGTTTTTAATTCCGGCTTTTGGAAACTTCGGCAGATTACGCTCGGATACGACATCACCAAATATGTACGCAGCGTAAAATTTGTAAAAGGCCTGAAATTAAGTGCCATCGCCAACAACGTTGCCATCCTGAAAAAATGGACCGAAAATATGGATCCTGAAAACATAGCTAATATCTCTGACAACGAAACCGGGCTTGATTTCTGGACCGCCGTACCGCCGACCCGCAGCATCGGTTTTAACCTGGCTGTCAAATTTTAATCATTTTTAAAAGATATTTTATGACCCGTTTCAAAATATATTTTATCGGCCTCTTCGCGACTGTTACCATCCTGGCAGGTTGCGACAAGGGCTTCGACGACCTCAACATCAACAAGGTTGATCCCATTACACTCGATGCGCAACTGGTACTGAACAACGCCATCATCCTTACTACCTACCCCGATAATTTCCAGACGCTGGGCATGCTGACCTATAACTTCCCCATCGTACAACAAATCGTTACCCCATTTGGCAGCTCATTGTCCGGCGGCAATTACAACATTTTCAACCCTTCCAATACCAGCCTGGTCTGGGTAAATTTCTACCGGAACGTATTAAAACAGAACGTTGACGTACTTGACAAAACGAAGGGCAAAGCAGACCTTACAAACCTGTACAACGAAGCGCGGATATGGAAAGCGCATGCCTTTATGATCCTCACTGATACGTATGGCGACGTGCCCTACTTTGAGGCCGGGAAAGGATTTCTCGCTACCAACATCCAACCGAAATATGACCGGCAGGAAGCGATTTACAATGACATCCTGAAGGAACTCGAGGAAGCGTCGGCTGCGCTCGATGCTACAAAACCGACCACGGCATCCGATATTTTATACGGCGGAAATATTGCCAACTGGAAAAAACTGGGCTACTCGCTGTTGCTGCGGGCGGCCATGCGGCTGTCTAAAGTTGCACCCGACGTGTCAAAAAAATATGTAACCAAGGCCGTCGCTGGCGGGCTGATGCAATCAAATAAAGACAATTCGGTCCTGCGGCATACCTCTCTCTATAACAACTGGATCGCCGTTCATCTTACTGCGCGTGAAAAAGCCAATTTCTACCTGGCCAAACCGTTTGTCGACTTCCTCAAAAACAACAATGATCCGCGGCTGCAGGTCATTGCCGTGAGAAGCGTGGGGGCCCTGTCTGGCAACGACCAGGCGCCACCGCGTACCACGTCTGATCCGTCGAAACAGATCGGCATGCCCATGGGGTTTGACGACGTATCGATCAAGAACACCTTTGCCACGTACGGCGTAGCGAGCCTTTACGATTACTCCCAGGTCAACCTGGGTACGATCCTGAAAGTAGATGCGCCCGAATATCATGTCACGTATGCAGAAACACAATTGCTGCTTGCGGAAGCCGTGGTACGGGGATGGGCCACCGGTGATGCAGCCACGCTCTACCTGTCGGGTATACGCGCGCATATGGAACAACTGGCGGATTATGGTCCTGCAGCCGTAGTTCCGGAAGCATCTATCCAGGCTTATCTTACCGCTAATCCGTTTGTACCTGCCCGTGCGCTCGAACAGATTAACACCCAATACTGGGTCGCTTCTTTCATGAACGGCAGTGAAACCTGGTCAAACTTTCGTCGCAGCGGTTTCCCGGCACTCACAAAAAACCCGTATCCTGGTTCTGAAATCACCGGTTCCTTCATCCGCCGTATGCCATATCCCGACAGTGAGACGATTACCAACCTCGCTAACCTGAATGCCGCAATCGCGGTGCAGGGAAAAAATGATATCAACACGCCGGTGTGGTGGGATAAATAAGAACGGTTACTTTCTTTGCATCGGATTAATTTAATAGATTGCGTACATATATTGCCTTGCGCAGCTGCCCGGTGAATAAGTAAGCGGCAATCAAGAAAGCACCAAACTCATCCTGGCTGATCGAGAAAGGCCCAGCGCCATTTGCCGTCAGTTGTATCAAAACCCTTGCATGCCTGTTTCAAAAATCTCGAATTACCGGTGGCTGATCGCAACCCTTTTATTTTTCGCCACGACGATCAATTACCTCGACCGCCAGCTGATTGGCCTGCTAAAACCGCTCCTTGAAAAAGAATTTAATTGGAGTGAAACGGATTTCGCGCACATCGTGATGGCGTTTACTGCGTCCTACGCAATTGGCCTGGTTTTTTTCGGCTGGCTGATAGATAAGATCGGAACTAAACTGGGTTATGCCCTCACCATCATTTTCTGGAGCATCGCGGGCATGCTGCATGCGCTGGCCCGCAGCGCCTTTGGATTTGCACTCGCACGTGTCGGGCTTGGCCTGGGGGAGGCAGGCAACTACCCGGCAGCCGTTAAAACGGTGGCCGAATGGTTTCCGAATAAAGAGCGAGGTATGGCCACCGGTTTCTTTAATGCGGGCACCAGTATCGGTGTGGTTGCGGCACTTATCATCGCGCCGCTGATCTTACAGCATTACGGCTGGCAGGAGGTATTTCTCATTACAGGTGCACTGGGATTTATCTGGCTGTTCTTCTGGTGGCGTTACTACACCGTCCCCTCCAAACAGCAACGGCTAAGCGCTGAAGAACTGGCTTATATCACCAATGGGCAGGATGATGAGAAAACAATTTTAAAGGCGGGGGAATCCATCAAATGGCAGAAACTGTTTTCGTACCCACAGACCTGGGCATATATTACCGGCAAGGCGCTGATCGACCCCATTTACTGGTTTTTCCTGTTCTGGCTGCCATCGTATTTTGCGTCGACGTTTCATTTCGATCTTACCAAACCGAGCCTTGAATTGATGATCATCTACACGGCAACAACGCTTGGTAGTTTTTTCGGTGGTTATTTTTCTTCTTACCTGATCAGCAAAGGCTGGCCGGTACTCAAGGCGCGCAAACGGGTGCTGCTGATATTTGCCTTCCTGGAATTGTCGATCATCTTTGCGCAGTTTGCTAAAGAGGCCTGGGTAGCTGTGGCGTTGCTGAGCGTGGCGGTCGCGGTGCACCAGGCATGGGCGACGAATATCTTTACCATCGCATCTGATATGTTTCCAAAAGAAGCAGTAAGCTCCGTCGTTGGCATCGGTGGCATGGCTGGCGCAATTGGCGGTATACTCTTTCCGATCCTGGTGGGCAACCTGCTGGATACTTACAAGGCAGCAGGCAATCTCGTTGGCGGTTACAATATATTATTTACCATTTGTGGTTTCACGTACCTCGTTGCCTGGACCATTATCCACCTCCTGACCCGGAAGTATGTGAAAGTGGAATTGCGTGAACTGGTGAATCAATAATAATCATTAAACATCTAAATAAAAGCTTCATGAAAAGATCTGACAATGAATTTAAACCCGGGCGCAGGGAGATGATGAAGATGTTCGCGATGGGCTCAACCGCCGGGCTGCTTGGTTTGTCCGGCTCCGTCAACGGGCAGGCACAACCGCGCGACAAACCGTCGTATGCCAAGGCGATGGCAACGGTGAAAATAAAAAATGTAAAAGCGATTGCCACCGCACCCGAAGGCATCAACCTCATCGTGGTGAAAGTGGAAACTACCGAGCCGGGTCTGTACGGCCTGGGTTGCGCCACCTTTACGCAGCGGGCCGTAGCCGTGGTAGCCGCCATCAACGGGTATATGAATGAGTTTTGTGTGGGAAAAGATGTTGACAACATCGAAGACATGTGGAACTCCTTTTATGTGAGTTCATACTGGCGCAACGGGCCGGTGCTCAACAACTGCATCAGCGGTCTGGACGAGGCGCTCTGGGATATTAAAGGAAAACGCGCCAACATGCCGGTGTACCAGCTGCTCGGAGGCAAGAGCCGTTTCGCGGTAGATTGTTACGAGCATGCCAATGGCACCAGCCCGGAGGCCGTGGCAGAAGATGTGAAAAAATACATGGAAATGGGTTTCCGCCATGTTCGCATCCAGCAGGGCGGTTATGGTCTGACAGCGGTGCAGCAAACCCCGGATTACAAAGCCGCAGGATACGGATACGAGGGCGATCAATACATGAATGAAGCAGCCTACCTTAATTCTGTACCTAAAATGTTTGCTACCGTGCGCAAGGCCTGTGGTGAGAACGTAGAACTGCTGCACGACGTGCATGAACGCGTTCAACCAATGGACGTCATCAACATGTGTAAGAAACTGGAAGAATACCGGCCGTATTTTATCGAGGATCCGTTTTCCCCGGAAAACCAGGAATGGTTTAAACAGTTGCGCATGAATACGAGTGTACCGATTGCCATGGGTGAACTATTTAACAACATCAATGAATTCAAGCTCCCGATGGTAAACCATTGGTTCGATTACATCCGGGTGCACGTATCGCAGATTGGCGGCATTACAGCAGCCATGAAAATTGCCAGGCTGGGTGAATACTTTGGCATTAAAACCGCGTTTCACGGGCCTGGCGATGTGTCGCCTGTTGGCCATTCCGCTCATGCGCATGTTGACCTCGCGGTATGGAACTTCGGCATCCAGGAAGCGGTGCATTTCTCAGATAAACTGCAAACCATCTTCACCGGTGTGCCAACAATGAAAAAAGGATTTATGTACGTAAATGAAGTGCCAGGCATCGGCGTTGACGTCAACGAAAAAGAAGCGGCCAAATACCCGATTGGTACCAAATCGAGGTGGCAGGTTAGGAAGAACGATGGTACGATTATCAGACCTTAAACAAGTTTGTAGTTTATAGTTTGTGGTTTGTAGTTAAGACAGACCACAAACCAAACTATAACTACAAACTATAACTATAAACTATAAACTACAAACTACAAACTTATAAGCTATGCCAACATCCATCTCCCGCCGCACCGCCATCGAATCCGTCCTTGGAATTGTCGGCGTAGGGCTCACGCTGCCAATGGCCTCCTATGCGGGGCAACCTGAAGTGGTTCGTGACCGTACGAAAGTTAAGATCACCAAACTCGAAACACTTTTAATAAAGCCCCGCTGGCTCTTTTTAAAAATACATACCGACGCCGGCGTTACCGGGCTGGGAGAACCCCTGCTCGAAGGCAGGGCATTGACAATCAAAACCGCCATCCAAGAGATTGAACCCTATTTGCTCGGTAAAGATCCGCGCGCGGTTGTACATCACTGGCAGGCGATCTACCGCCATGCATTTTACCGCGGCGGACCCGTACTTACCAGTGCGCTCAGCGGCATCGACCAGGCGCTCTGGGATATCAAGGGCAAACTCCTCAACGTGCCTGTGTACGAATTACTCGGCGGACCTACTCGCGACCGCGTTCGTGTTTACGGTCAGGCGAGGACGCCGGCAGACATGAAACAACGAAAGGCCGAAGGTTATACCGTCATCAAGACTGGACTGGCCCATCAATACCCCGCAAACATTGTGGAGAACCCGGCGTTCATAAAACATGCGGTAGATAGTTTTGCAGCGCTTCGCGATGCGGGAGGTCCCGAGATGGACATCGGCATCGATTTTCACGGCAACATCTCCCCGCAGACAGCTAAAATAGTGATCAAAGAACTCGAACCGTACCAGCCCATGTTTATCGAAGAACCTTGCCAGGCACAGAATGTGGATACCATGGCCGAGATCGCTCATGGCACGTACCTGCCGATCGCAGCAGGCGAACGCATCTTCACCAAGTGGGGTTTTCGTGAACTGCTCGAGAAAAAAGCGGCAAGCATCCTGCAACCCGATCTGTGCCATGCCGGCGGAATCACCGAAGGCAGGCTGATTGCGGGCATGGCAGAAGCCTATTACATCCCGATCGCACCACACAACCCGATGGGCCCGATTTCGCTTGCCTCGGGTCTGCAACTCGCCGCGAGCATCCCGAATTTCCTGGTACAGGAACAGGTGAGCCTGGGCGAAGGTTACCTCAAGAATCCGTTCAAACTGCAAAAGGACGGCACGGTGATGATTCCGCTGGGGCCCGGTCTCGGCATTGAACTGGACGAAGACAAGATCAAAGACAAAATTGGGCACGATTGGAAAAACCCCGAGTCATATAATCATTTGGATGGGTCGGTGACGGATTGGTAGAAGAAAGCCGTCAGCAATCAGCAATCAGCAATCAGCAATCAGAAATCAGAAGAAAGTAGGCAGTTTGCAATTGGTAGTCTGCAGTATAACCATCATGACTATTTCAATATAAACGACAAATCCAGAAATTTGTCTTGCCCTCGCTTTTCTTCTGATTTCTGACTGCTGATTGCTGATTGCCCATACCCCATACCCACACTCTCAGTCGGAAATAATATCTTTACCACGTATTCATCATTCAATACGATTCTTATGAAACGAACGCTACTCGCGGCTCTATTTTTTACT
>JBBSSY010000091.1:0-8837 GCA_038241595.1 Chitinophagales bacterium
AACGACTTCCGACTTGGCCTTCGAAGCAATTTCTGCCGTTTTATTGCCGACTTTATTGGCCGTTTTTTTTATCGATTTGCCTGTCTTTTTTGAGGCACTTTTTAAATCCTGCCCTACGGTGGTCGAGTCCTGTGCGGCAACCTTGTTCGCAACTGTCAGTCCCAAAGCAACCAACGCCGTGATTGATAATCTTTTTAAAATCATGAGTTTACTTTTTGTGGAAGCCTTTCAATTACTGTGGCTCATGCTTATCAAAGGCCCATTAAACGAACTGAACCGCGCTGGCATTACTTCGATGTTCATTTAGCCGTTATTACATGAAGAAACTAAAAAAACCTGTGACAGTGACCCTTGCGGGAAAAGAGACAGGTTTTAATTCGTCCGGTATCCTGGTATTTTTAAAGCTGGGACGTTTTGCCAGTAGCACCTTTCCGAAGCGTTTAGCCTTTCCATAATAAATACTTGTGACTTTACCAGTTATTTTTGACATCTCTCTTGATGTCTTTTGCAGCGTCCTTAACATCTTCGCCAACATTTTTGGCGGTCCCTCTAATTTCCCCTGCAATATTATTGGCCTGGTCTTGCGCATCTTCAGCAACATCAGAAAATGAATCAACCAGCCTTCTTCTTGTTGAAGACCCCTTATCCGGTGCAATCAGAATACCGATTGCTATACCGGCAAGTACATAAGTTAGCATCCGTGACATGATCGTAAATTTTAAATTAAAGAATGGTTATGTGAACCGTATATATAAGTCGAGTTAAAGTTAGCTTCTTTAAACGGCATGATCAAGCGAGTTAATCTGTTCCTTGGAATCAGATCCTTTTTTTGCACCAAAGCCGGCAATGACAGCTCCAACGAAAAGACTTACGAATGCCCAGATGGCGGCTGTTGAAGCGGCCTTCGCAGCCTGGTCAGCCACTTCAATTGCTTTTGCCTGCAATTCCTTCTTGGTTTCTTCAAGCTTTGCGGCTGCTTGCTTTGATGTCTGGATCCAGTTGTCAACAATCTGACCGGCTTCTTCCCTGCTTTTTCCAGTCCTGGCGACGATCACGTTAACGGCCGCTTCTTTATCAACTTCAGAAACCACCCCCTTACCCTGCTTTAAGAGACTGTTAATCAATCCGTCCGCTTCGTTTTTTGCCTGCTGGGGATTTTCAGCGGCATCTGAGGTTGAAGCGCTTACCTTATTCTTAGCTGCGTCAACCTGATTTGATAAGGCATTGGGTTGCAATTTCGGCTTACCTGTTTGCCGCAATAATGTTTCCGCTTCATTCTTTAAGTCAGACAAATCAATGCCTTGTTCCTGAATGGCGTCTTTCACGGCCGGCGCAGCGGCTGCAATCCCGCTCCCTGCTGCTGCTCCTACGACATCAAGTGTACCCCCTACAAGTTTGCCGACACCACCAAGGATACTTCCCAATGTTGTAGATAAAAAATATAAGGTGACCAAAGTTACCAGGCTCCAGGCAAGTAGGCCATGAATAATGCCGTCAAAAACGCGCTTAGTAGGTGATAGACGACCGGCAATCCAACCTCCGGCAAAAAGAGCGATGAGACTTGAAAGCATATACCAAATTGCTGAGCCGATACCGAGACCACTGGTCGGATGAGCGTCCGTTTTGGGATCGATTGTACTCAGGCCTATTCCGAGTCCCAGCAAACTCAAGGCTATCTGAACAACCACAGCGATGAGGACGCCAGCAAAAACGGCTCCCCACGAGATTCGTTTGAACGCATCGCCAATACTGGGCGTTGAATAATTTCGAGAAGTATCATAGGTCTCCACAACAGGGAGCGAGCCCTGCGGTTGATTGGGTGTGTTCTGATCCATAAAATTTGACTAAATTGATGATTATACTTGTTTTGTAAATAACTGATGATGATAAAAAATATAAATTTCATCTCCTATCAAGTTGCTGAGACGTGGCAATTCAATTGCTTTAACCTGCAGCAGGAAACTCTATAATGACTGAAAATATAGTTGTCCAATGAGAACGTAGAGAATGCCTAATTACAGGAATAAAAGTGTTGTTACATTAGGGAAAACCTCAAATATTCTCCACAGAGAACGGATAAATAACCATGCCACCAATATTAACCACTAATTTTAAGCGGCTGATAAGTTTGAAAAGGCTTATGATTAGATAAGTGTCCCGGGTACGAATGTGCTTTGCCAGCAGGGGGATTTTTAAGATCAACTTCACACTGACTTTGCACGCCTTGGGTGGCAGATTACCAGTTGTAGTTTGAGAAACGGAGAACGGGATTCCCGGTGTTGCCACGGGAACAGGCATTCGTGCTAAAAATAATTTCCTTCTTGCGTAACATACCGACTTATTGCAGTCTCTCGGCCCGACTTCGTCAAGATAAACAGAATACTTGCTTTGACGGCCTGCTTATGACAATTATTGAATTTCCGCAACCACCTCGTTGGCCTCGGTGATGCCCGGCGGCAATTCAATCAGCCGGAAATTACGGTAATTAATTCTAGCACCTTCCGCCTCCAGACACAGATACCCTTTTTTATAGGATGCCTGGCGGATGCCGTTTACAAACTTACCGTTTACGGACAATTTGATGACCCCATCTACGCAAACGGCGTCGTAGGTGTTCCATTCACCTTTTCCCAAACAGCGGTTTTCAAGTGATTTGCTGCGCGTGCCACGCGGGTTGTCAGGTATGGTAGTCACCTGACCAGCGCCAAATAATTCACCGTGTACATAGGCGATGGGCGGTGTAACGCCGTCCTTTACATGCTGGTTAACCCAGTCAAGTTCCAGCATTTGCACCTCAACGCCTGACGGAAGCCGATTTTTATCTTCTGGTTTGGCGTCGCACCATACAAATACCCCCGAGTTGCCGCCGGCTTCCAAGTGTTGCCATTCCACGTGCATGATAAAGTTTTCGTACTGCTTTTCAGAGCGCATCACACCAATCGGGTTGCCAGTATTCATCAGGATGTTTTTCTTTACGCTCCAGGTATTCGCACTGGTATTTACATCGATCCATTTCAGCGGCGTGGCCCTGGCGCGCGGATTTAAAAACGCATCTGTTGACAGCTGTTTGCTGCCGAAAACAATGGAAAAGGGGGCACTTTGCGCGGAGGCCCTGACGTCAATCAAAATGGCCAGTAAGAAAAGAATGGCTTTTGGTGTCATTCGGTTGGTTTAATACAGGTGGTGCAATGAAAACGGATCAGACAACCTTCGTGGTGCCGGGCCGCGCTACCGGCAGCGTCGGCCAGTCAAGGTCCCAGGCAAACTTGTCAATAGATGGTGCCAGTACGATGTTGGAATTGATGGCATCCTGCCAGGTGATCGACTGGCCGCTGTATCCCACCATGCGGCTGAGGATGGCCAGCATAGTGCTATTGGCCATGACTTCCCCGTCGTTCATTGGTTTGCCGTTGCGAATAGACGCAAAGAACTCGTTTTGTTCCGTCTGGTACATGTTGTTTTTTTCGCCGGTATATGTCCAGGGATTTTTACCCGTCAGTTCATACTTCCTGCCGATGATTACGCTGGCCTTGCCGGTGGTTCCCAAGATGTCTACGCTGTTTCTGTTGGCGCAGCCGGATTGCTGCCGGCAGAAGTGAAATCCTTTTGCGCCGTTGGCATATTCGTATTCGATGGCAAAATGATCGTAGATATTACCGTATTTAGCATCGGTGCGCACCTGGCGTCCACCGGAGCCTATTGCGCTGACCGGCATTTTATCACCCATTACCCAGCACATCATATCGATACTGTGAACGGCCTGTTCCACGATAAAATCGCCCGACAGCCAGTCGTAGTAGTACCAGTTCCTCATATTATAGGTCATGTCGGTCCAGTTGGGCTGGCGTGGTTTATACCACAATTCTCCTCCATAGCGGAAGGTGGAAACTGTTAAGATGTCGCCGATATCACCGTTTAATACTTTGCCGAACGTGGCCCGGTTGGGGTAGTCGTGGCGGAAACAGAAGCCGGACATCACCGACAGGTTCTTTTCTTTGGCCTGTTTGGCGGCCGCCAAAATTTTCCGCACACCCGGCGCATCCACGGCAACTGGTTTTTCACAGAAAACATGTTTGCCGGCAGCCACGGCGGCCGTCATGTGATCCGGCCGGAATGCTGGTGGCGTGGCGAGCAGCACGACGTCTACGCCAGAGTCAATCACTTTCTGGTAAGCATCGAAACCAATGAATTTGTTTTGCTGGCTGACTTTCATTTTTGTTGGTACCTCTTCCATCAACGCGGCATAGGATTCGTTCAGCCGATCGGGAAAAACGTCCCCCATGGCTGTTAATACCACGTCGGGGTCGGCCCGCATGGCTTCGAGTGCGGCGCCGCTGCCACGCCCGCCGCAGCCGACGAGCCCAACTTTCAGTACTGGTTTTTTAACACCAGCCGCAGCTGGAAAGGCCATGCCTAATGCCGCGCCTCCGATTATGGCGGTGCCGGTATTTTTTATAAATGAACGGCGGTTGGAATGGAACGTAGATTTTGTGCTGTGCATGGGGGAAGGTTGTATGGATAAATGTACCGCTTATCTTTCAAAAAAATTATTACGGATTTTTCCACTTGCACCCGTGTCTTCTGCGACCTCCGTTAAAACAGCAGCAGATTTTGCGGCATGACGTGGCGGTGGTGAAGCCGGTAGAGATGGCGCCGGCCTAGTGTTTTTGAACCACGGAGACAGTAAGGCAAAATTACACCCTGTTCCCCCGTGCTTCCTTATCTCCCTGATGCAAAAAAATAGCCGATTTTAAGACGCCCAACTTGTTTAACCGGTATAAGACAGATGTTACAACCACCCCCAGGCCGTACGTCAAACTCCTCGAAAAATTAATTGATGAAGCCTCTGCGAAGTAATGCGCCGGTGAAGAGATCTCGCCGATGGCGAAACCCTGGTAGATCACCTGTGCCAGGAACTGGTTGTCGAAAATGAAATCGTCTGAATTGGCGGCGAGGTGAATGGATTCCAGCACGTCCCGGCTGAAGGCGCGGTAGCCGGTATGGTATTCGGTGAGTTTTTGTTGCAATAAGATATTCTGAAAGAAGGTCAGCGCGCGGTTCGAAATGTACTTATATGCGGGCATGCCATAGTGCATGGCGCCTTTACCAATGATGCGTGAGCCGATGACAACGGGATAGATGTTATTGGCTACCAGTCCGGCCATGGTTGGGATCAACGCCGGGTTGTATTGGTAATCGGGATGCAGCATCACCACCACATCGGCGCCCAGCGAAAGTGCTTTGGCATAACAGGTTTTCTGGTTGCCGCCATAACCGCGGTTGCGGTCGTGTTTGATCACATGCCGGATGCCGATCTCCTGCGCGTGTCGTACGGTGTCATCTGTACTATTGTCATCTACAAGAATGATCTCATCCACGATGTCGACCGGGATCTCGTCATACGTTCTTTTTAATGTCTTCCCGGCATTGTACGCGGGCAGACAGACAACAATCTTTTTGCCGTTGATCATTTGCGTTGGATTTTTTGAAGATCGGCCTCGGTAACGGTGATGAGCAGACCGTTATACGCCACCTGCCCGGTGGGTTTTATGCCGTTGGCCCAGGCAAACGTATGCAGGTTCCATGTATCAAGATATTCTGAACTTGTCATGAGGAAGGTACCTGGCTCTGGTACCGCGCTGATGCGTTTTACCCCGGGGTGTGTGCGCAGGTATTTGGCGAAAAAGTATTCTCCCTGCCCGAACTCGAGGTTGGAGGCGCCGACAAAACGATACGCATTTGTTTTATTGATGATTAGTTCGTTCGTGTAGGGGTAATAGTTAGACCAGTATTTTGTTACGCCAGTTAGCATAACGATGCTCAAAACGGCAACGGCCAGTTGCGTGTAACGGGTGTTCAGCAGGGGGATCAATATGCCGCACAGAATGAAAAGGAAGGGATAGATGAATATCAATTGCCGGATGCCGCACTGCGTGTTGTAGAGAAAACTCATGTACAACAGGTAAAATAATACGGGGAGAAGCAGGAAGAATTCCTGCCGGGTAAAGACGCGGAAGCTGTTGCGTTTTACCATCGCCCAAATGCTTGCGGCAATAAAAATCAAATTGCTGACAGGTGTTTTAAAAAAAACCGAAACAAAATAATAATACCAGAAACTGCCGCCGGTGGATGATTTGCCCAGTATGGTTACATTGCCGAAGGAACTCCTGTCAATATAACCACCACCGACCTGGTTGTAATATTTCGCCTGGTCGAGCCCGGTAACAAATGCATTGGGAAACGGCAATGGCAGCCAGCCGGGCAATCGGTGTTGTAATTGTTTGAACGTGTCGCTCATGAACGTAAAATTCCCCAGCAGGGTATTGGTTTGCCGGAAATAAAAACCCGCGTTGATGATTAGCCAGTTGATGAACAAAAACGCAACGGTATACGTCACCAGCGCGCGCCATTTTATGGGGATGTCCTGTACCCGGTAGTAAATAAACAGTGTGGCCGGTACAAGCACATAGAGATAAAACAACGACTGTTTCACCAGCTGCGAAATACCTACGCACACCGCGAGCAGGACGAAGTTTTTCAACGAATGCCGGGAACAGTATCTCCACAAAACGTACATGCTCGCGAGCAGGGCCAGCGCCGAATAACTGTCGGTGGTTATGAGCACCGAATTGGCAAGCAGGTTTGGGGAAAAACTGGTGAGGAAGGCCGAGAAGAGGCCCGCCGTTTCTCCATACAAAGCCGCTGACCATTTGTACACCAACAGAAGGATGAACATGGACACGAGCAGCGTAATATAACGTCCATGCATAAGATCAGACTGTCCCAGGTCGTTTTTCTGCAAACCGGGATGCAGCGCCTGCTCCGCCATTCTTGGCAGCAGGTTTAGCACGGATACCGGCATCTTGCTGTTGTCCACGTCCGGATACCGTCTTTCGGGATGCCCTTTTATCAACCGTTTTGCATAATTGTAAAACGACGCTTCGTCGTTGGTGATTGAAATGGCACGCAGGTGCATTACGCCATTAATTAAGTACATGCCGATGATAATTGCCAGGAGAAGTTTGGTTTTAATGGCCATTGCCGCGAAGATAGTTTGAACGACGGAGACCAGGGACACAATGCCACCGATGGCTCATGATGTGTTTGCCGGATGTTTAAAGAATGGGCGGAGGAGGCGCAGTGTTGGCGGATGAAGTAACTGGCGAATTATTACTCCTGCTGTGTATTAATTTAGTACATTTCAAAAAAGATACAATGACGTGCTGCCTGCGAAACGTATTGCCATTTCTTTCACTGATTTTCTGTTGCCGGGTAACGGCAAATGGCCATGATAAAACCATCATTCCCGTCACAAAAAACGCTTCACCGGAAGCACGCGCGCTACTTCAATTTTTCTATGCGATCTCCGGCAAATACATCCTCACCGGCCAGCATAATTATCCAAATGTCAAAGACCGCAACACACAGTTCGCGGTTTCTTATACCGGTAAAACGCCTGTAGTATTTTCCACCGACTGGGGTTTCGAAAGGGCCGGTAATACCGATTCATACCTGGCGCGGCAGGATATCGTAAACGAAGCCATCCGGCAAAACAAGCTCGGTTCCCTGATTACCATTTGCTGGCATGCGGTACCGCCTACCGCCGATGAGCCGGTTACCTTCCAGCCGAAGCCTGGCGCCGATTCCAGCAAACTCGCCAGCGTACAGGGCAAATTGCTCGACCAGCAATTTAAGGATGTGCTCACACCCGGTACGGCGCTTTATAAACACTGGTGCCAGCAGGTGGATTCGATCGCCGTCTATTTGATGAAGTTGCAGGATGCGCATGTGCCCGTTCTCTGGCGCCCATACCATGAGATGAATGGCGACTGGTTCTGGTGGGGCGGCCGCCAGGGCACCTACAGTACGATCCGAGTTTATCGACAACTCTTCGACCGATTGGTCAACCACCACAAACTGAACAACCTTATTTGGATATGGAATGTTGACCGGCCAAGTACACCTGCCCGCAAGTTCACCAACTTTTACGTCGGCAGCGATGTGTTCGACATTGCCTCCCTGGACGTCTATGGCAACGATTTTAAACAAAGTTATTACGACAGCCTGCTGGTGCTCGCGAAGGGCAAACCGATCCTGCTGGGTGAAGTGGGCAACCCGCCCGATCCCGAAGTATTAAAGCGCCAGCCGCTGTGGACCTATTACGTGATATGGGCAGGCATGGTGCGTAACACGCTGAAAAAGCAATATGACCGCTTGCTAAACGATTCGCATGTGTTGAGCCTCGAGGATGCCGCCTACCGCGCCGCCATTGCCCCATACCGCTTGGTAGCCGGGCTGTCGCCGCTGGCTCCGGTGGTGGCCAGGTCAAACCATTTTTCCGGCACCTGGATATTCGATGAAGAAAAAAGTATCCTGGAGAATGCGGGAACGACCGGCCTGGCTTCGCAGCTGGAGGTGGCCCTGCATGAACGGGTATTGGATGTTAAACGGACGATGCTATCGGAGTGGGGTGACCCTACCGTCCGTTCCGAGGAACTTACCCTCGACGGCAGGGCTAAAGAGGTTAAAGCGCCATTTGGCAACCGGCCTCGACTGGTCACGGCGCGTTCATCCGCTGTCGGGGATACGCTGTTCGTGGATGCGAAAATGACATTCCTCAACGGCGGGCTACCAACGGAGTGGACGACCAGTGAAACCTGGACGCTGCAGCAGGGCGGAAAGTCATTGTCGATCGTGCAATCGACAACTACATCCCGCGGAAAAAGTACAATCAGGGCAATATATGACCGCCGTTAAAATATCAACTATGAAACGTATAATTCTTACTGTGTTTTCCATGTTGCTAATCCTCATTGTTCAGGCGCAAAAAGGTCCGT
>JBBSSY010000092.1:0-8829 GCA_038241595.1 Chitinophagales bacterium
CGTTTTATACCATTCAACAATAACTTCCGGGAACTCGTTGCCGTCGCTCCATAATGAATGCGTATGTGTATTGCCTTTATACCATTTTGTACTACCCGACTGCGCAGATACAGTTACAGATAAAAATATCAGCAAAGCGACCATGTAGATGGGCATAAGATTGGTTTAAAGAATTATCAGGAATTAAACGCCTGCCGTAACTTCTTTCATTTTTGCCAGGGCAGTTTTCGCTACCAGTAAAGCGTCTTGTGCATAATAAGCTTTATTAAAAACTTCCAGCGAGATGATTAGCGGTCTGTCTGGACTTTTCAAGATCTGTAATACTTTTTTTATCGGTGCTATTCCGTCGCCGGGATAGATCCGGTCAGGATCTGTAATGGTTGCGGCCTGCGAACTGGCGGCGTAATCGTTCATGTGTAGTATTTCCACGGCTGCCGGACTCACCAGCGGCAGCGTTTCAATGGAAGAACCGCCTTTGAATAAATGAAAGATATCCAGCAGTACGCGGGCAGAGGCGTGCCCGCTTTCCAGGGCTACATACATCACTTCACTCACCTTGCTGAGATTCTTAGAAGGGCCCCACATTTCAAGCTGTGGAACAACGCCGGTTGTATCGCCGATGTCGAGTATCGCGCGGTAACGTTCGGCAACCTGTTTGAGGTTAAGCAGCGGCAGTTGTGTAGCGCCGGCTGGCGGTGCGGCGGTTCGTTTACAACCGATTTGCGCAAGCATGTCCATTTCACGTTTCATTTTCTCCAGGCCTTCAGATCGCTTGTCACCATCGGCGACAATCCATTCTGCAAAACCAATCGCGTTCTCAACCTGTACGCCGAGATCGCCAAGTCTTTTTTTTGCGTCAACGAGTGTACCGCCTTCATCCAGGTATTTCTGCAACGATTCAACCCAGATTTCCACAGAATGAAAACCGGCTTTGGAGGCCGTTTCCAATTCTTTTACGAAGCCCAGTTTGTGGCCACGGATGGTTGCGATGTTAAGACAGTAGGTAAAGCTGTTTGCAGCGACCGGTTTAATTTCTGCAAAGCCGGTACGCGGCAACAACGAAGCACCTGCCGTTGCACCGAATACACCCAAAAGTCGACGTCTATTCATGTTGTAGGGTTGATGGGTGAAATTAACATAAAAAACAAGATGTAGAACATGTGACGACAAAGGTGGTCATCATTGATTTTAAGCGACAATTTTTAGCGGTTGAAGTGGAGGCGCAGTGTGTTTCTGCCGGGTAAAGTTTGTCTGAAGCAGAATTTACTGAATTAAATGATTTACATAATTGAACTTAATTGCCTGGGCATTCCGGCTTCTCCGCCGGGTCAATAAAAGATTTCCTCGCCGAGGTCACCGCGGGTAGATCTGAAAAATGGAAAGCTCTGCGGGGAAACCAGGCGTTTTGGATAATCGATGCGCTTATCGCCTTAAACATCATAGTTCATCAACTAATCACGTAAATCACAGTTCAGACAAACAATCCCGGCGGGGGAATCAAAATAATTATGTCAATTCTTCTAATCCGGTGAACCCTGGTGCTAAAGTCACTCGCCCGAAAGGAAACTTTTACTTTTTTTCCTGTTTACCGGCGTTGTGCCATCCATCCGTACAATCTTCGGTATAAACTTGCCTAGCACCTCCACCAGCGCCCGCTGGCTTTTCATAACGGCTTCAATGTCCTTGTAGGCGTGCGGCGCTTCGTCCAGTCCGCCCCCGATAAGGGTTACGCCATGCTTCTGCAGCATGTCGTTTAACTCATTGTGCGTAATGGAAGCATTTGCCTTTGTACGGCTCATGCGCCTGCCTGCTCCATGCGCGGCTGATTGAATAGACGTTTCTTCCCCTTTCCCGCTCACGATGAATCCAGGGGCCGTCATCGAGCCGGGAATTATACCCAATACATCTTTCCCTGCTGGCGTGGCTCCCTTCCTGTGAACGATTACTTCCTTTCCCCGGTACATTTCTTTCCACGCAAAATTGTGGTGGTTCTGTACTTTACCGATAGGCTCACGGCCAAGCGCAACCGCAATCTTTTGATGGATCACATCATGGCAGGCGGCTGCATAGTCGCCGGCGAGGTTCATGGAGATCCAGTATTCCATGCCGGCTTCCGAATCGAGTAAGAGCCAGGCGAGGTTGCTGGCTTCACCGGGCAACAGGATCTGTTCCTTCGCGATCTTCGTGTAATGGTTGGCCACGTTGGCACCCAAAGCGCGGGAGCCTGAGTGCGAAAGTAAACCGAGATATTTACCTGGCGGCACCTGCAGGTCGGCATGAACGTCCGTTATTTCAACCAGCCCGAATTCCACGAAATGATTGCCGCTGCCTGATGTGCCGAGTTGTTTCCATGCCTTGCTGTGCAGGCTTCTAAGTAGGGCAAGCTCGTTGAATGCCGGGTCATCGAGCACCGGGTGGTCTGCGGTGTTGGCAAATTCCCGCCCGCTGCCAAACAGTGTCGCTTCTCTCAGCTCACGTACAAAATAACTTTCCTTCTGCACCAACTCTTTTGGATCAATGTCAAAAATGCTCAGGCACATTCTGCAGCCAATGTCAACGCCAACACCGTAAGGGATCACGGCATTGTCGGTTGCCAGAACGCCACCGATGGGAAGTCCGTACCCCGAATGCGCGTCGGGCATCAGCGCACCCGCCAGGCTGATTGGGAGTTTCGCCGCCTGCGTCATTTGTAGCATAGCACCCTCTTCGATGTATTCATTGCCAAAGACATCGAAGGGTATGGCCTGTTGATTGAGTAAAACCGATTGGCCGGCTGTTTCGGGTGATGGCATAAGCTGAGCTGCCACCGAAGCAAAGATTTCGTTGTTTGCATAATCTTCCGGCGCCTGCAGCACCGCACGGAGTTGTTCGAGTACCGTTTCTTTTACGCCATGTTTAAAATGTTTCTCTACCACATTCATAGCGATACTTATAGCGGGCGATTCGGGAAACCCAAGCGCCCTGAGCTCTTTTCCTGAAATTTTTAATCTGGCCATGTATTAATTTTTGTGGGCTGACTCCATCCGGCATTCTTCAAAATACCGGATGAGCGCCTTTAATTAGAAGTTAATTGATTTAATTGCTCGAAACGGTATTGAAACCGATCGCGGTCCTTGTTTTCATTCCATAGTCACAGACGTCCGGGTTGGTGATTTCTGCGAGTGTCATCGCTTTCCTGATCACCTGGTTCAACCCAAGGGAGTCTGATAATCGTTGCGCCTTTAATTCACCCAGCGTTCCAAATTCATAGCGCGCGATGAGACGGCCCTTTCGCAACAACGCACTGTCTACCATCGATAGCGGGTTGTTAAACGTACAAATGATTTGTACATTCAGGCAATCGCTCATGATGCCATCGCTCAGGTTGAGCAGGTTTGATACGGAAGAGTTGCTGTTAAACTGCCTGTCCATAATGATGTTCTCAGCGTCTTCAATCACCAGCACCGAGTTCGGATGGTCAATCAGCAGGTCCAGGAACTCGGGGTTCATGAGGTTGTCGGCCACGGACGGTGAAATGAACAAGACTTTTTTATTGATTGTTCCCACCATCTGCCGCAGGTAAGTTGTTTTACCGGTTCCAGGCAGGCCGTGCAACAGGATAATTCCCTTATCTTCCTGTTTGTTGAGGCGCGCGCGGATGAGTTCATCCACCGGTTTAAAGTCGTCATTGTAATACAGGTCGATGTCTAGATCTGTCTTTTTAATGTTTAACTGTTTCAGCTCCAGGCCATCTCTTCCCCGCGTAATGATATTGATTTCGAATGCATCCTTCTTCGGGTCGATTTTAAATTCACTGAGTTGATTGATCACCTCGTTAACTAAATCGAGATGCTCGCCCGTAAACAGTACTTCAACAATATTGTTTCTAATTTCAATGATCAAATTGTGACGGATGACGAACAGCGTTCTATGAACCCGCTGTTTTTGCTGCTTGCGATCGTACCAACACCACTTGAAAGTGTCCATCAACCTGTCTTTGAACTTGTCATTGATATAGGTAAACGCTTTTGTGTCTTTCACTTCAGTAATGTACGTGACGCACGGAACCTTACCGAACCGGTTTAAAAAAAATTCCTGGTTGTCAAGGTAATATCCATCGAAAAACTTGTTAAAATGCCGGTTGCGAAATTCCTGCGCGATCGACCTGGTGTTAATAATGAGGGCGTTGTGTAAATACCTTATCGGTGCCCAAAGTATCTGTTTCATAATAGATAGTATTCGAACTGTATTTTTAATACACAGTAACGGTTAAGTATAAGTGCTATATATGTGGTAACGACACGAGACCGGTTACAGGGGTATTCCGGGAAAATAAAAAGCCCCGCGTTTACTGCGGGGCCTGTGTTATAGAGAATTCGTTGTAGAATGTACTAATTATAACATGCCCCGCCTGGGATTGCCCAGATTTGAAATCCGGCGTTGTGTTGGTTCGATATGATGTTGATAGCGGCGCACGATTGATACGTTTGAATTACAAAGATGCAGTGTTTTATTTAATAACGCAAGCCCGAAGATAATATTATCCCTAATTATTTTTTTTAACGTTCGACATGACTATAATAACAACCAGGAAAAACGCTTCCAGTCATGAATTTTGTTCGATATTTTGATCAATTGTGAAAATTATTTAATCCTGTAAATTCTGCTCCAGGTTTAATTTTTCAAAGAATTCCGTTTCGCCTATTTCGTGCACGGTACCTGGTGGAAGTTCATCCAGTTTCAGGCCTTCTATGGAAAGCCTGATTAACCGCAGGCAGCGGTGATTTACAGCGGCTACCATTTTTCGCACCTGGTGAAATTTCCCTTCGGTGAGTGTGATGTGCAGCCAGGTAGTAGAAGCCAGCTCGAAAGGATGGTGCGGCAATGGAAGAATGTTTGCCGGTTTTTCAACAATAGAAACACCTACAGGTTTCGACAGGTAAGGCTGGTTGCCCTTGCCGGGTAACGTGACCCCGTTGATCATTTCGAGGAGATCTGCATCCGTAACTTCGCCGCGTACCTGCACGAGATAGACTCGCTGGTGTGGAACAGGGCTTTGAAACAGCAGCCTCGTAACCTTCTTATTCGTTGTTAATAAAAGCAGGCCTTCCGATTCTTTATCGAGCCTGCCAATGGCATGGGTACCTTCCGGGAAGGAAAAGTCAATGCTGCCCAGTAACGGAACGTCGTGCGAACTGGTGAACTGCGACACCATATTATAGGGTTTGTTCAGTAAATAATACCGGTGTAGTATTCCAGGCGTTAATGCTGTATTTTGAGCGGTCATAACTGTTTGGCGATCGCGTTGATTTGTCTCTTATTTTTACCGTATTAATTAATTAAATTGCTTGCCATGAAAAAAACAATTTATATCCTCGTTGCTGCTATCTCCCTGGTCAACTGCCAGCCACTGCTGGCGCAAAAGTCCGGTGCGCTGTTTCCGCAAACGCCGGGAGTGCAAACTTATACATTTCGCAATACCATGAAAAAGAATGTGCCGGCGGCGCTTGATTCGATCAAGATGTATGGCATAACCGTTGTAGAAAGCAGTGCCAGCCCAGACGGCATGACACCGGAAGCGTTTAAAAAATTACTTGACGAACGCGGTATGACGAGCCCTTCAGTCGGTGCCGATTATGCCCAGCTGGTAAAAGATCCGCAGGACATCGCGAAACGGGCAAAGGTGATCGGTGCCTCATACGTAATGGTTGCGTGGATCCCCCACAAGGCACAGTTTAATCTCGATGACGCAAAGATGGCAGTGGCGGATTTTAACAAGGCCGGTAAAATATTAAAGGATAATGGCCTGACACTTTGCTATCATACCCACGGGTTTGAATTCGTTCCATACGAAAACGGGACCCTTTTTGACTACATCGTAAAAAATACCGACCCGCGGTACGTATCGTTTGAAATGGACATCTTGTGGGCGTTTCATGGTGGGCAGGATCCCGCAAAACTGCTTCTTAAGTACCCAACCCGCTGGAAATTGATGCATCTGAAAGACCTGCGGAAAGGGGTGAAGGGAGATTTAACAGGTGGAACATCTACCGAAAATGATGTTGCCCTCGGTACTGGCCAGCTGGATATCCCGGCCATTTTAAAGGCGGCGAAAAAAGTCGGCATCAAATATTATTTTATCGAAGACGAAAGTTCAAGTTATCCAGCGCAGATTCCGCAGACGATGAAATACCTGAAGAGCCTGAAAAATTAAGCGCCTGCGCTACCATTGCTTCCCCGTTAATGCGAAGCCGTTGATGGCTGCTGGTTGTTCAGCTGATAAACGCGTACGTAATCGACTTCGTATTTAACCGGGAACTTCGTCTGCGTGGGGTCATCTCCGTTACCACCAAGGGCGAGGTTTAGCAGCAGGTAATGCGGTTTCAAAAATGGGTTCGAGCCATCGGGGTTAATTGTCTGGTTCAGGGCGGTCGTATTGATCACTTCATCATCCAGCAGCAACGTGATCGAATCTTTCGTCCAGTCCATGCGCCAGGTGTGAAACTTTTTTGCCCATTCACCATCGTTTGCCATAAAGTGGGTAAGGGGTATTTTAGCATCATCCCAGGTTCCTGATTGGGCGGTAGCTGAGCCCCACGCGATATTCCCGAGAATGGTCGGCACGGATTTGATCCGGTAAAATTCCATGATATCTATCTCCCCGTTGGCTGGCCACCTGCCATTGACACCTAGTGTCCATATAGCCGGCCAGGCACCTTTGACCGTGTCAATACGAGCGCGGATCTCGAAGCGGCCGAACTGCCATTGGTGCAAGCCCCTCGTTTGCAAACTGGCGGAGGTGTAGTTCGCATACTCCCGGTTGAGCCGCCAGTCGGGGCTCCCGGTTACGTAGCGTTCGTTCTTAACGCGTTCGCGCTTGCCTGTTATCACCAGCGCGCCTCCTACGCACGTCGCGTTGTCGGGCTGGTACCATTGTAACTCCTGGTTGCGTGCGAAACCATGTTCAAATGTCCAGTTGGCGGGATCTGGTTTTCCATCAACGTTAAATTCGTCCTGCCATACGAGCTCCATGCTGGCCATCGAGGCTGCCGGCCTAGAGTCCGGCTTGAAAGGATCGGCAGGTTGCGCAAAAAGGAAAGTCGGTAGAAACAGTAAACACAAATGTAAAATTCGATTGGCGCGCATAGGGATATATTGAATGAGTGAAATATTAGGGCAACCGGGCAACCAGGTTTTCCGGGAGAACCGTCAGGATGCGATAGATCATTTTCCATTTTAAGCCTGGAACGGAAATAAATTTATCACCTGTATTAACCACGGCTTTCGCGATAAATGACGGTTCAAGCATCAGCGATTCCGTAAGCGGCAAGCCAGCTGTCATCTTCGTGCGGATATACCCGGCAACGATTACATTTACCACGATCCGACGTACAGCGAGGTATTGCCGCAGACCGGCAAGGTATTGCGTAAAGGCGGCTTTGGTGCTGCCATAGATAAAATTGCTTTTCCTGCCGCGCACGCCCGAGAGCGATGACAGGCCGATGATCTTTTGCAACGAATGGTTTGAAAGATCTGTGGCGACGATATTCAGGATTGACACCGCGCCGCAGTAATGCACTTTCATCATTTGAAAACTTCCTTCCCAGTCGTGCATCGCCTGCTCATTGTCTTTTAAAAAACCAGCCGCATACAATACGATGGTCGGTTTTACCGGGAGGCCGTCATAAAATTTTTGGTGGGTGTCGAAGGCCGTGGCATCGAAATATAGTATCATCAACTTGTCTTTCCCGAAATTATTTTCGTTTGCAAAATGTTGCAGTTTTTCTATGCTCCGGGAAGCCGCCATGACAAAATAATTCCGGGAGACGTATAATTTGATACACGCTTTAGCCACATCGGAATTGGCACCAAGTATCAGCACCGCAGGATGCCTGGTGGCAGAAATGTCAGTTCCTGGTGAAATATCGGTCATCTGTAAAAATAGGAAGATTATATGCGGTTATAAATAATATAACGATTGGAAACCTGCCTTGCGGTGATGCTACCGTAAAATAACTCCATATAATTTCGAGTTGCCAGACGATGAATGCGGCTTGGTTCACGGCTACAGCCGTGAGCCCACGACTTGTTGATGACCCACAAATCGTACCGGTCTTGTTGAAGGTCTGGGGTTTTATGTTTGTCGATCTCCACCTGTTGAACGTTGAATCAAATTTCAATACGCCGGTATATTTAAAAAATCAGGCAATTTGCGACCAGTTTTCATTTTAAGAATAAGGAATGTTACATTTATAGGAAACAGAATGGTTGGTATATGTTTTCAAGTGAACAGGCTCTAACGGGCCAGGGTGTATGTTACATCTGCACGAACATCTCAATGCCATTCAACGGATCATCAATATTTAGCTGACCAATTATCCATTGAAAATCGACCACTCAAATATAGAAGAACCTCTCCTTCCGCTGGTAAGTCAGGGCAGCCAGTCGGCCTTTGGCGAATTGTTCCGTAAATATTCCTGGCTTGTGCATCGTTTCTTATATGAGCATACGGACTCTGCCCCGTTAGCCGACGACCTGGTGCAGGATATTTTCACAAGGATTTGGGTTGCTCGCGAAAGCCTCACCAGCATAAAAAATTTCAGGGCTTTTCTATTCGTAATGGCGCGCAATCACGCATTCAACGAAATTAAAAAACGGGTACGGGAACGAAAACGTAATACGGAATGGGTGGCCACATTGTCCCTGGGAAAGAATGCCGAGGAACGCCAGGAACTGGATGCACGCCTCGACCTGATCGATGAGGCTGTTGCGCTTTTGCCGGACCAGCAACGGAAAGTTTGGATCATGAGCCGCCGCAAAGGCATGAAACACAGTGAAATCGCCCTGGAG
>JBBSSY010000093.1:0-8824 GCA_038241595.1 Chitinophagales bacterium
AGTCTCTTTGGCAGTTACGAAGGGCTTGACCAAAATAAACTGTCCACCGCATCACCAGACATCCAGCAAACGGTGACAACGGTTCGCGACAACGCCAAAAAAGAGGCGCTTCGTTATATCGTCATTTTCCCGCTTGTTATGCTTGTCTGTTATATTGCCCTGATCTTCTATTTCAGGTCGAAGGGCGGCTACCAGGTCGTTGATCTCGGGGAGGAGCGGCCGGTGGTAACGAGTGTTTAACCAGGAAGAGGCAGTAACATAAAGAACACGAAGAAATAATATTTTATATAAAACGCTCAATAATCAGTGTTCACTGAAAACACTGGTTACTGAGCGTTTTACTTTATGTGATATCTACGCGGAAATTAATTGCCGCCGTACTACCATTTGCCAACTGTTAATGCCAACTGCCAATTTCCAACTGCCAATTGCCAACTGCAAACTGCAAAGTGCAAACTGGCCTTACTTCACGCGCAACACGCCTTTCATCACCAGGTAATGCCCCGGGTAGGTACATACATATTCATAATCTCCAGGCTTGTCGGGCGCTACAAAATAAATATTGTCCGTCTGGTTTGGCTGTAATAAAAGGGTATGATAAAGCACTTTCGAAGTTGCAGGTATGTAGTTTAATTTCTGGCCGTTTAAGCCCAGTTTTAAGGCCATCTCACCCACCTCGTTGGATGAGCCCGGCATGGTGACTACTAGGTTGTGCAACATGTCATCATTGTTTTTAAAGGTGATGCGAACTTTGGCACCAGCTTTTACGGTAAGCAGTTCCTGGTCGTATTTCAGACCGGGTTTGGTAGCCAGCGTGAAACTGTTGTCGGGTCCGTTTTTCCAGTCGGCTGGTTGCCGGGTGAGGTGTTTTACGGTAGGGGCACGTTTGACTCCCGTGGTCGCAGTGGACGGGGTGGCGGTCATATTCATGTTATGATGCGGCATTGCAGCGGGCATCACTTTGTTGGCGGCGGTAATTGCTAATTTGGCGCCAGTCGGAATACGATTAAGCGTGTAGTAAGCAAAGTTATGCAGCAGCGCAAACCGTTCTGCCGACCGCACGCCGGGCGCTTTGATTTCGTGTATGTACCCTTCAATGAGGCTGTCGGTAACGATCCTGACTTTTAACCGGTCGGCAGACACGTCAATGGCTTTGATGGTTCTTTCATTGTTGTTGATGACGGGGCTTCCATAAATATGGTGGTATTTGTAGGTGAAACTGGTGATGCCAAAAGCCGACGCATCCTTTACGCTGGCCGGATCTACCGGCTGGGTGAATTCGAGCTCAAAGCCGTCCGGCCTGGCCTGGATCGTTCTAATCTCAAAGGGTGTATTGCCGTTCCAGTCTAGCTTTTGAATGCCATCGGGCGATTTACCGGTGGAGCCCCAACCCCTGTTCGTCATGCCGGCAAACATGCTGCCATCGGGAGCCCACACGAGACGCAGGATACCGGAAGCAAATCCTTCGCGGAACGGGAACACCGCCCCCTGGTATACGCCCTGTACCTGTTCAAGATATACCCGCATGATCTTGCTTTGTCCCTGGTCACCTACAAACAACTGTCCTTCAAAAGGTCCCATTTTGCCCAGCTTGTCATAGTTCAAAATGCCTGACGTTGAAATGCCAAGGATGGTATGCGGAAACCATACAGATGGCGTTTTAAGGCCGGGCACTTTTTTGGCGACGTCGAATTTCGGTTCGCCGGTATCAGGTATATCTTCCTTTTTCAGGGTTACCGGCGAGCCTGGCAGACCCGACCAGATCAACCCGGCAGGATTCCCTAAAAAATCGCCTTTATTTACCTGCGTAATACTTCCCGAGCCTACCCAGTCCCCCTGGTTTTCGGCGTAAAATATGTCTCCCTTGTCATTAAGCGCAAAACCGGCAGGTGAGCGGAAGCCTGCGGCATACGGTGTCATTTTACCATCGGCGGTTATTTTCAGCATCCACCCGTGCCAGCGCGATAAACTTTCACCATAACCGATCCAGCCAAGGTTTAACGTCACCACCATATTTCCTTCCTTGTCGAGAATAGGTCCGTACGCATACTCGTGGTAGTTACCCGCTAACGGCCATGAGTACACGGTGTGGTATTCATCTGCTTCGCCGTCGCCATCGAGATCGCGCAATCGCGTGAGTTCGGATCGCTGGGTGAGATAAATGTCTCCATGGATGTAATTGAGTCCGAGTATTTCGTGCATCCCCTGCGCAAAGAGTCGGTAACGCGGCGGCTGCCCGTTTTTCATCGTCGGGTTCTGGATGATCCATACTTCGCCATGCCGCGTGGCGACAGCCAGTGCGTCATTAGGCAGCATCACCAGACCACCTACTTCCATCGAAATGCCCTCAGGCACGGGCAGGGTCTGTATAGGATAAAAATCTTCTTCCTTCTGGATCCGCGTAGTGGTATCCATTTTTATTTGTGCTTCTACGGAACCGCTGCAAAAAACAGCCGTAACGAATAAAGCATGTATAGAAAAGCGTGATAATGACAATTTCATACACTCGTAATATTACCAGGTTATATAATAAGCAATTGTTCCCGCCTGTGCGGTTATGGGAATCAGCAACTCGGATCCCTTAGGCGTTTGCCGCGATATGGCTTTATACCTTTTATCGATACGAATATAATAGGAAGGATTGCCAATGCGGTATAAGCCCTCAGACACTGTTTCTATTTTCGAAGCGGCGGCCGCCTGGCAATAAAAGTTTGCAGGTGCGTTAGCGACAGTTATTTCGCGCAACAGCGATTTGCCGTCTTCCGCCGTAGCTATTCTGTCGGCGACTATCGCTCCTTTGAAACTATATTGAAACGTAGGCGAGCGGTCTTTATCAAGTGTATACCCGTCGCGCTGCATATCGTCAAAGGCAATAGAGTCGGGCCATGCCGCGGTCGGACTTTCGAGTGCCGCGAGCGCCGGCATATCACTCAGCTTTACAAGGCTGCCCATTGGCGCCGCAGTCTGCGGTTCTCCGCGTTGTACCCACATATTGGTTACATCCAGGAAATCGCCGCGCCAAACCTGCAGCAGTGCGCCCTGTTTTAAATCATAAGAATAATTAATATGCCGCGGATCGCCAACGGAGATGGCGTGGGTCAACTTTACCGGTCCATAATCCAGGAAGCTGCGCAGCAGGTATGGCTTAGCGGCGGGCCTGATCACCACGGGGTCGGTAAATTCAGTAACCGGTGCTGAACTCTTTTCGTGTAATGCCACCGGGTCACTATTCGGAGCCTTGATCGTGAGGGCAAGGCCAGGTTTGATATTTCCCAGGTTCTTAACATAGACGAGACGTACCGCGTGACTGCCTTTGGTAAGGTCGACATCTTTGGTATAGAACCGGCGGTTCCAGCGGCTGGTCACGCGATCGATAACAAGCTGGCCGTCTACATATAACCGCCCTACCCCATTCGTGAGCAAAGCGAATGTATACCTGTCAGCAGCCGGAATTTCAATCTCCCCGACGTAATCCATTGCGTACGTTCCATCGCCGGTAGTCGAAATGCCGGTTAGGGTAGCGGATGACTTTTTCGGGGAAGCGGTAAATTTGGCGAGATCGGGAAACTGGTCCGTAAAATCACCTTTGTAATACGTATATGACAGGTTTATCAGCGAAGTCACGAGCGGTTTAATGACCCGATATGTAATGCGGGACAGCGCCACGGGTCCTGAAGCCAGCAATGCCAGGGGACCATCTGACTTTTCTTCTGTAAGTAAAGCGTCGGGGGAAATGCTTGCCGCAGCCACCTGCAACTGCATGGTTGTTCCGTTCAGCACCACTTCTTCAAACATGGCGGGCTGTACTTTGCCGCCCTGTGCATCGAAACGGGGCGCACGAAATTTAACATGGAGGTGCTGCCAGAGACCGGGCGCGCGGCATACATTCATGGAAGGCGGAACTACGTCTGCCGGCTTCGCGGCCTGCTGATTGCTTACCCGCTCACCAATGGCGCCGCACCAGGCCAGGCTGGCCGAATCAATGCCCCAGCTGTCATTCAATACCAGGGCATACCGCCCTTGCAGCAACAAAGTGGCCTGGGTATTTTTAGCCAGTAAAAAGTCCATGTCAAGCTCCAGGTCACTTGATTCCATCGTCGTAACGAGGCTCGACAATCCCGTACCGGAGCCGGTGAGCATGATCGCACCTGTTCCCTTGATGGCAGTCATAGCGCCAGGTTTTGTAAAATCAGCCATGGCATCCGAAACGGTCTGCCAGGCTTTAGCGGGTTCCTTAAAAGCGCTCAAATCATTCAGCGGAAGACTCACTTCTCCACTTGTTTGTCCCCAGAGGGCTACCCGAACGAACAATGCAACTCCAAGGAGCACCGCCGATTTTTTATAAGCAATCATTGACAGATAATTAATATTATTTAGCCGGCATCTTTTTCGGCATCTTCTAAAAAAGAATCCTCCCGTTCTGACTTACATCCAAATTCGTACGTGTAAACCAGGGCACGGAAATTAAAAACGTAAAAGGCCGGTATCATTATACATACCACTACAAAAATAAGTTCAAAGCATTACTTTTGAGGCCTATCACCACAAACAAGAATAAATAATTATATGAGTAAAGATGAATTTTTCAAAGAAGAGGTGTCAAAACCATCAGACTTTAAATTCTCTAGCAAAGTAGCCAAAGTTTTCGATGATATGGTGAACCGCTCGGTTCCCTTCTACGAAGAAATACAGCGTATGATCTCCGAAATTGTGCCGGACCATGTAATTGAAGGTACCAATGTATATGACCTGGGTTGTTCCACCGGCACATCGATGATTTTAATGAATGAAACGGTTCCGGCAAATATTCGTTTCGTCGGCATCGATGATTCCAGGGAAATGCTTGACAAGTGCGACAGCAAACTGAAAGAAGCCGGTTTCACCCGTCCATACTCGCTCGAAGTTGCTGACCTGAACGTCGGTGTTCCCGTAAAGAATGCCTCCGTGGTACTGCTGTGCCTTACCCTCCAGTTCGTGCGGCCCATTTACCGCGAACGGATCCTCAAAAATATCATTGACGGTCTGGTGCCCGGCGGTGTATTGATCATCGTGGAGAAGATCCTGGCAGAAGACAGCCTGTTCAACCGCGATTTCATCAAATACTATTATGACATGAAACGCCGGCACCATTACAGTGAAATGGAAATCTCACAGAAACGCGAAGCCCTCGAGAACGTATTGGTCCCTTACAAACTTACAGAGAACGTGCTGATGCTGAAAGAAGCCGGTTTCGGCCTCACCGAAGTATTTTTCAAATGGTATAACTTTTCAGGTATCATTGCAAAAAAAACGACGTCATGATCGCCATCGGTAATTTTTTCTTCAGGTACCGGAACTTCCTGTTTATTTTTTTATACCTGGCCCTGTTCATTCCATCGCCTGAATTATTCAGGGAGAGCATGTTCGGACCCCATTACTACTGGTGGCCAATTATTATCGGGCTGGTGGTAACGGTCTCGGGGCAGGCGATCAGGGGCATGACCATCGGGCTGGCCTATATTATCCGCGGTGGCAAAGACGGTCATGTGTATGCGGAAAACCTGGTGACCGAAGGCATTTTCAGGCATTGCCGCAATCCGCTCTACCTGGGAAATATACTCATGCTGCTTGGCGTAGGCATCTTATCGAACTCGTTGATTTACCTGCTTATCCTTATTCCCCTTTTCCTCATCATCTACCAGGCAATCGTGCTCGCCGAAGAGAATTTCCTGCGCACCAAGTTCGGACCGGGTTTTGATCGCTACTGCGCAAACGTAAACCGCTGGATCCCAAACCCCAAAGGCATCGGCAATACGTTCAGCAGCATGGAATTTAAAGGCCTCAGGTGGTTGCTGAAGGAATATAATACGCAATACGTTTGGCTTACCGGCATCGTGCTGATCCTCCTGCTGACCTACCCGCAGTTGACCGATTACAATTCCGCACACCGCAACAAATTACTGGCGATCCTCCTGCCTGCGCTCCTGCTGGCATACCTGTTGGTTCGATACCTGAAAAAATCCGGTAAATTGAAAGAAGAATAAGAACTGGAACATTCAGGAAACATTGCCTAGCGCTTGGTACCAAAGTAGGGAATTAACCGGGGTGTTCGCTTTGCATATTGTACGTAACTGTCGCCAAACTCGAGGATGAGTTTGCGCTCTTCCAGTAAAATACCTGCCAGCGTATACGTGGTTATGACCGCACAAGCGATTCCGTTGCTTAACAACGGGAAGATAAAAAACAGCGACCAGATCATCAACAAGGTGCCGGAATAGATCGGATGCCTCACCAGTCGGTGTAAGCCGTCCTGTTCCAGTTTGTGAACTTCCTGCTGGGTAACTGCACCGATACCGCTAATGGCAACCAGGTATTTCCTGCCGCTGACGAGCATGACCCCGACACCTACTACCGAAAACAACAGCGCCGCGATAATCAATTCCCGCTCGGGGCGAAACAGCAAGTAACTACGATGAGAAAACTGGTAAAACAACAAAAGGCCCAACGTAACAAATGCGACCAGCGAATACACCGACCGGTACCATTTAAAATACCTGCCCATCTGCCGCTGCACGAGATCTTTAAACCAGAGCGCAGCCATGATGCTGTGGATCCCCGAAAATAACAGCCAACCAGCCAGTAACATCCAATGGTAAATATTCATTCCGTTGAGTTATGACAATTCTTAATTATACATATCCAAAGATAAGGTACGAATAAAAACGATTGAAGCTTAGTATCTTTGTCGCATGCATTATGTATCAGTAGAAGGACTTAGTAAATCATACGGCGTAAAGCCGCTTTTTAACAATATTACGTTTCACATCGAAGAGGGCGATAAAATTGCCCTGGTTGCCAAAAACGGTTCAGGCAAATCAACCCTGTTAAAGATACTGGCCGGCCAGGAAGTGGCCGAAAGCGGTAAACTATGGATCCATAAAGATGTTACGATCGCTTTGTTTGAACAAGATCCAGCATTTAATGAAGACAAATCAGTACTCGACAACATTTTCCAGCACGATCACCCGGTAATGAACGCGATCAAGGCGTTTGAAGCCATTGAAGAAGATGGCGACGTCGATAAGATCACCGATGCCATTGTACAAATGGACGAACTCAATGCCTGGGATTTTGATACCAAAGTGAAACAGATCCTGGGTAAACTGAATATCCATAACATGCAGCAACCGGCCAGTACGCTGTCGGGCGGCGAACGCAAACGGGTGGCGCTGGCTAAAACACTCATCGATATTGGCTTTGAGCACAAGCACGTCTTACTGATCATGGATGAGCCGACCAACCACCTGGATGTTACCATGGTAGAGTGGCTCGAACACTATTTGGGTCAGGAAAAAGTGACGTTGCTGATGGTAACACACGATCGTTATTTCCTGGACGCCGTCAGCGAAGAAATCTGGGAACTCGACAAGGATTATGTCTATACCTACAAGGGAGACTACGAAAATTTTATGGAGAAAAAAGCCGCCCGTATGGAAAGCGAAACGGCTACCATCGACAAGGCCAAAAATCTCTTTCGCAAAGAACTGGAATGGATGCGCAAACAGCCGAAGGCGCGCACCACCAAATCGAAAAGCAGGATCGATAACTTTTATAATGTAGAAGCGGTTGCCAAACAAAAGATCGATACGCAGCAGCTCGAACTCAACGTTAAAATGAGCCGGCTCGGTGGCAAGATCGTTGAAATGAAAAAAGTGTACAAACGTTTCGACGAAAAGGTGATCATGAAAGGGTTCGACTACACGTTCAAAAAAGGCGACCGCATTGGCATCGTTGGTAAAAATGGCGTTGGCAAATCCACTTTCCTGCATCTTGTACAGGGGCAGGAGCAACCGGACAGCGGTAAGGTTAATATCGGCGAGACGGTGATTTTTGGCAATTACGCGCAGCAGGGACTTGAAATAAAAGAAGACAAAAGAATCATTGATTTTGTAAAGGACATCGCTGAACATTTTCCGTTGGCCGACGGCAGTTCGCTAAGTGCCGCACAATTTCTCCAGTTGTTTCTTTTTACACCGGAGCAGCAATATACCTACGTTTCGAAGCTAAGTGGCGGTGAAAAACGGCGGTTACACCTGTTATCCATCCTTTTTCGCAATCCCAATTTCCTCGTACTGGATGAACCGACCAATGACCTGGATCTGCAAACGCTGAGCGTACTGGAAAACTTTCTCAGCGAGTACCAGGGATGTATCGTCATTGTATCGCATGACCGTTATTTTATGGATCGCCTGGTAGATCATTTGTTTGTTTTCGAAGGGGAAGGTTTTATCCGTGACTACCCGGGAAACTATTCGCTCTACCGCATATGGATGAAAGAACAGGAAAAAGCCGGTCAAGGTAATGGCGTGGAAACAACTAAAATAGCCGAAAGTAATTATACCACGGTCCTCGCCACAAAACCAGCCACCGACACGAAAAAAATGTCGTACAAGGACAAACGTGAGTATGAAACCCTGGAATCCGAAATCGCCGGCCTGGAAAAAGAAAAAGAAGCAATCTACGAAAAACTAAATGCCGCGGGGCAATCGTTTGATGATCTGCAGAAGCTATCGAAAAGCATAGAGTCAATCACGCAATCCTTAGAAGAAAAGGAAATGAGGTGGCTGGAGCTCAGTGAAGCGATGTGAGCAGTTTGCAGTTTACAATTGCAGTTGGCATTAACACGTAAGTTTTTTGTTATTAATTTTTTTTTTTCGTAAACCAGAATAAGCCGGCAGTGATTATACAAGTAATGCCCACCACCAACCATAATAATTTAAAGCTGTAACGCTCCACTAATTGCGTTCGGTAGTTTACAATCACTTGCTGCCAAAAACTTTTTTCA
>JBBSSY010000094.1:0-8775 GCA_038241595.1 Chitinophagales bacterium
AAGCACTTCAAGGTGTATCCGTACTGGTAAAAGGTACCACCGTCGGCAGCAGTACCGCGGCGGACGGCACGTATTCGATCAATGTGCCGACAGGGAAAACGACGTTGGTGTTTTCTTCTACCGGGTACCTCACGCAAGAGGTACCGATCGATGACCGTACATCCATCAACGTTACCCTTGAAATCGGTTCGGGTGCATTGAACGAAGTGGTAGTGATCGGTTACGGAACCGAACGAAAGGCGAACCTCACCGGTTCTATCTCCACGCTCAATATGAAGCAGAAGGAGAATATGCCGATCACCAATGCCAGCCAGGCGCTTCATGGTGTCGGTGGCGTATGGGTAAACCAGGCGGGTGGCAAACCCGGGCAGGACGCGGGTTCCATCCGCATTCGTGGTGTTGGTACCACCAACAACAGCAATCCCCTGGTACTCGTAGATGGCATTGAGTACAATATGAACGAAATCAACCCGGCAACCATCGAAACCATTACTGTATTAAAAGATGCGTCGGCAGCTATCTATGGTTCCCGCGCCGCCAACGGCGTTATCCTGGTTACCACGAAGTCGGGTAAAAAGGGGAAGTCTGAAATCAATTACAGTTTTTCACAAGGCATACAGGACGTTACGTTTATGCCTGACGTTGAGTGGGACCCGATCATATATATGCAGAACAAAAACCAGGCACTGCGCAACGAAGGAAAAGCCGTCGTTGATTACAGCGATGCGCAGATCGAAGAATACCGCAATGGCATGGCTACTAACCCATATGCCTACCCGAATCGGGATTACTTTGCCGAGGTGCTGAAAAAGGGTTCCCTGCAACAGCATAACCTGCGCTTTTCTGGTGGCTCCGATAAAATCGTCTACAGCCTGGCACTTGGGTACATGGACCAGGATGGCATCCTGATTACTTCAAATCATGCCAACCGGTACACCATCGATTTAAATGTTACCGCCAACGTAACTGAGCACATTAAAGTAGGCGGTACCATCAAGAGTACGTATCGCAAGTATAACGAACCGGCTAGCGGTACCGAAGGTTTTTTTAACCGCCTGTTCCGGACGATTCCCATCATGGCTTCTTATCTTGAAGACGGTCGTTATGGAAGTGTCGTATTCCCGACACCAGGTGTAAACCTCATCGGCAACCCGCTTATTACCTTGAAGGAGGGGTTTAACGAACATGCTTCCACGCGTACGCTGGGAAAAGTTTTTGCCGATATCAGCCTTCCCTTCAACATGACGTACAGCGCCAACCTGGGGGTCGATAAGTACAATGGCGCAGCCGACAAGGTAAACGGTGCGAGCCGGCAATTTGTACCCTTTCTTACCACCTATCACCCGATTACCAAGGTGCCTAATTACCTGAATGCATCACCGTACGCGTATTCGTATAACGATGACAACCTGTTTCTGTCGGCTTACCAGACACTGAACTGGCAACAGAAAATACATGAGAACCATAATCTCTCTGCCATGGCGGGGATGAGCTATACCAAATTCAATTATAATTATACGTCCAGCCAGGTGTATGGATTCTTCGATAACACCCTCACCGATCTCAGTGCCGGTTCAATCAATCCACAAGTAAGCGGCAGACGTACCGAGGACGTATTGCTGTCTTACTTCGGACGCCTGGGTTACAATTACAAAGAGAAATACCTGCTGGACGCTACGGTGCGTGACGATGGTTCAGGTCGATTTAGAGACGGTCGTCGCTGGGGACTTTTTTATGGTCTGTCCGCCGGCTGGCGCATCGACCAGGAGGGATTTTTTAAGAACACCCGCAAGCTTGATTTTGTAGACCTGTTTAAAATTCGTGGCTCATACGGAGAACTCGGTAACCAGGCTGTGGAGTTGTATAGTTATTTCCCGACCGTTAACCTGGGATATGATTATGCCTTTAATAATACAATTGCATCCGGTGCCGCCGTTACCTCGGCCGTAGAGCCAAATATTTCGTGGGAGACGACGAAGACCTACGACATCGGTACAGACATCTCGTTGTGGAAAGGCGTGTTAAATGTAACCTTTGACCTGTTTAAAAAACGCACGTTCGACATCCTGCGCCAGATCAGAATACCCGCCCAGGTCGGCGGTCTCACCGGCCCGGTGAAAAACGTAGGAACAGTGGACAATACCGGCTACGACATCAGTGTGTCGCACCGCAACAACATCGGTAAGTTCAGGTATGACCTGGGCATAGAATTCGGCTATGTCAAGAACAAGGTGATCAACTTAAATGGTGAACGCATCATCGGCACCCGCAGAATCACGGCGGCAGGATACCCAATCGATTCATACTTTTTATATGAAGCCATTGGCATTTACCAAACCCAGGCCGAGGTGGACGCCAGTGCGAAAATCAGCAACGCCGTTAAGCCGGGTTATGTGAAATACAAAGATCAGAACAAGGATGGCAAAATCAACGGGGATGACCGCATTATCCGGGGCAGTTCCATCCCTAAATATACATATGGTTTTAACCTGAATCTCGGCTACGGTAATTTCAGTCTGAATACGTTTTTCCAGGGTGTACAGGGTGTTAACCTCTACCCGACGGCCAACCTGGCAACACCATTTAATAACGGTGCAGGGGTGACCAAAGAATGGATCACCGATTCGTGGACGCCAACCAACTTAACCGCCCGGCTTCCGATCCTGACCACGGCCACGGGCGCAACGGAGAACTTCCAGCCTTCTACTTTTTTCCTGCGCGATGGCTCATACCTCCGTATGAAAAACATCCAGCTGAAATACAACCTCCCTGACAATCTGATCCGTCATATTTTTTGTAAATCGCTTAGCGTTTTTGCAAACGGCGAGAATATCCTGACTTTTACGAAATTTAAAGATTTCGATCCGGAGAAAAACATCACGCAGGATAACCTCTATGAATACCCGTCGCTGAAAACATACAGCTTTGGATTGAATGCAACCTTTTAAAACGCCCACCCGATTAATATAAAATCATGAAAAATATTTATAGTGTTCTGGCAATCGCCCTGGTATTTGCCAGTTGCTCGAAAACCCTGCTTGATACGCAGCCGAACGACCGGTATTCTGAAGAAATTTACTGGACCACCGAAAAAAATGCAATCGCCGCATTGAACGGTTGTTATGCGGTACTGAAAGAAGACGGATTGTTTGGCGGTACCGCGACGCCGTTGTGGGAAGAGACCGCCACGCCAAACGCTTACAATTACGACAACTCGTTTGGCTTTAACGTGATTGCCCTTGGTACCCAAACCGCCAGTCCGGCCAGTGTTGCAGAGATCATTAACAATCGATGGTCAGATAGCTACCGCGGCATTGGTCGTTGTAATACCCTGCTGGCACAGATCGACAAGGTGCCGATGGCCGATGCGCTGAAGAACCAGATGAAAGCGGAGGCCAAATTTTTACGCGGGCTGTATTACGCCATGCTGGAAATGTATTATGGCGGAGTCCCGGTTATCACAGATAAGCCGGATGCAACCACGCAGGGAACATTGCCAAGAAATACCCGTGCGGAAGTAGTTGCTCAAATCGTAAAAGACCTGGACGAGGCAGCAGCGGTGCTACCGGCCAAATTTGCAACCGCTGCCGATAAAGGCAGGGCAACGAAAGGGGCCGCTTTAAGCATCAAGGCAAGGGTATTGTTATTCGAGGCAAGTCCATTGTTGAATACTGGCAATGATGCCGCCAAATGGACGGTTGCAGCCAATGCCGCCAAAGCGGTCATGGACCTGGCTTCAGCGGCCGGGTATGACCTGTTTCCCAATTACCGCACGCTCTTCCTGCCAGCCAATGAAAACAATGCAGAAGTGGTGTTTGATGTGCAATTCAAGGCTCCGGAACAAACGGGAAATTCATTTGACCTGATCGTGCGCCAGTATAATACAAACGCCCCCCTGCGTGACCTCATCGATGCCTATTATATGACGGACGGTTTGCCGATTACCCAGTCGCCCTTGTACAATGCGGCGAAGCCCTACGAGAATCGGGAACCACGCTTCTACCAGTCGATCGTGTACCCGGGCGATACGTATATGGGTGCTCCGGTGACTGCGACGAACCCTTTTAAAATCACCGGCTATACATTCAAAAAATATGGTATCTACGACAAGGAACCGAGTACGATTATCCTAAACGCCGGCCAATCAGAAATAAACTATATGGTTATGCGCTATGCCGATGTGTTGCTGATGTATGCCGAAGCGCAGAACGAAGTGCTGGCGGCACCGGATGCCACGGTATACGCAGCGATAAACAGGGTGCGCCAGCGTGCAGGGCTTATCCCTTTTGCGGTACCTGCAGGAAAAACGAAGGCAGAAATGCGCGACGTCATCCGGCGGGAAAGAAGAATCGAGCTGGCAGGCGAAGGATTTTATTATCTTGACATCCGGCGGTGGAAAACGGCCGAGCAGGTCATGAACGCAACGATCCTCAATTCGCAGGGACAGGCGATCGTTAAAAGAACCTTTAACCCCGCAAGGGATTACTGGTGGCCGGTTCCACAAACACAACGCGACCTGAATAAAAACCTGGCACAAAACGATAATTACTGATTCATTCACTGTAAAAATGACATTTATCAAAAAGATCCAATTATTGATTGTTGCCGGGTTATGGCTCCTGTTCTTTTCGGGCGCCCCCACAGCCGGTAAAAAAGAATTGCTGGTGTGTGGCGACACCTACGTGCTGATCGTTGATTACGAGGCTTCGAAAGACAGCACGCCGGCGGTAATCTGGAAATGGGACGCACGCGAAGCCACCGGTCTGCCGGAGATCTACCGGACAAAGTATTTCAGGACGGTCGACGACAGCAAAGCGGTGGCGGGCGGCAAACAGATCCTCGTCTCCTCTTCTTCGGGTGGCGTGGTATTGCTAAACCGCGCCGACCAAAAAGTGCTGTTTTATGCCCATGTGCCGAATGCGCACTCGATCGAGTTGCTACCCGGCAACCGGATCGTGGTGGCGGGCTCTACGGCGGTATCCGGCGGCAACCGGGTAGCCCTGTATAATATCAGCGAGCCGGAAAGACAGCTATGGCACGACAGCCTCTACTCCGGCCACGGCGTCGTTTGGGACGCGAAAAGAAAGAAGCTGTATGCGCTCGGGTATGAGGAATTGCGGCAATATGTGCTCGCAGACTGGTCATCGGCATCACCTGCCTTAAGGCTGGAACAAAAGTGGAAAATTCCAGGTATTTCCGGACATGACCTGCAATTGTCGCCAAACGGCGATGAACTGTTTCTCACTGAAACGGAGAATCCATGGATCTTTGATCTTAAAAAACATTCTTTCAATAAATTGCCTGAACTGGCGGGAATACCAAACGTGAAAAGCTTCGGCAGGCACCCCGAAACGGGGCAGCTTATCTTTACCATACCGGAAGAAAGCTGGTGGACATTTCATGTAAAGTTCATGAACCCCGCCAGGAGTTTTGCGTTCCCGGATATGCATGTTTACAAGGCACGATGGGTCACTGACCGAAATTAATCTGCTTGCATCCAATTGAAATAATTATGACTTTTTCGTATAATGTTCCGTCTTCCTGCCTTCGTCTTTGCCTAACGGTATGGCTGTTGATTTTTTCCCGTGTATTGATCGCGCAAAACAACTCCCGGCCGAACGTTATTTATATCTACGCCGATGACCTCGGTTATGGCGAGATCGGCGCTTACGGCCAGCAAAAAATCAGGACGCCCAACATCGACAGGCTGGCAAAAGAAGGCATGCGCTTTACGCAACACTATTCCAGTGCGCCGGTGTGCGCACCGGCCCGCTGTATGCTCCTTACCGGGCGGCATGGCGGGCATGCCTACATCCGCGGCAACTATGAGCTGGGTGGATTTGCAGACAGCCTGGAAGGCGGTCAGATGCCCCTTCCCGAAGGCGCATTTACAATTGGCCACCTGATGCAGCAGGCAGGTTATAAAACTGGGGCGATCGGCAAATGGGGTCTTGGCATGAACACCAGTACCGGTGATCCCAATAAACAAGGCTTTGATTATTTCTATGGTTACCTCGACCAGAAACAGGCCCATAATTATTATCCTTCGCACCTCTGGCAAAATGGCCAATGGGATACCCTGGACAACCCCTTTATGGATGTGCATCCTAAAAAGGCTGACGTGTTGAAGGATCCAAAGTTTGCTTCTTTCATCGGTAAAGACTATGCCTTGCAGGAAATGGGCGACAAAGCGGTCGCCTTTATCGAGGAACAAAAAGACAAGCCATTTTTCCTGTACCTTCCTTTTGTGGCGCCACATGTGTCGCTACAGGCACCGGCAGAAGCCGTCAAAGAATACGTAGGGCAGTTTAAAGAGGAGCCCTACCTCGCAGAGGATGGCTATGTGCCGGTTCGGTACCCGCTGTCTACTTACGCGGCGATGATCACCTTCCTGGATACACAGGTTGGTCGCGTGATGGATATGATCAGGCAACAGGGGCTCGATGAAAATACCATTATCATGTTTTCCAGTGACAACGGTACTACTTTTAACGGTGGTGTGCAAGCGCAATTCTTTAACAGTGTCGGATCGTTGCGCGGGCTAAAAATGGATGTCTACGAAGGTGGTATCCGTGAACCTTTTATCGCCCGCTGGCCGGGTAAGATCCAGGCGGGCACAACCAGCGACCTCGTTTCGGTTCAATTCGATATGATGGCAACGCTTGCCGAACTAACCGGTACTGTCGCGCCGGCGAATGATGGCATCTCTATGCTGCCGACTTTGTTGGGCAAGAATCAATTGCAAAAAAAACATCCATATATTTATTTCGAATACCCGGAGAAAGGCGGCCAGGTGGCTATCCGGATGGGAAACTGGAAAGGCGTACGAACCAATGTCCGGGCCAACCGCAACGCACCGTGGCAAGTATATGATTTGTCAACAGATAACAGCGAACAAAAAAACGTTGCGGACCAGCATCCCGACATTGTTACCAGATTTGTACAGATCGCCGGCAGCGAACACCGCTGTTCGCACCTGAGAGAATGGGAGTTCATCGATCCGAAATTCAGCCTGAAATCAGGTGACTAGGTCTAACGAGGATCTGTAAGTGTATCAACCTAAAACCGCAACATGAATTGTAAAAAAATAGTGCTGATTTCTTTTGTCCTGCTGTCAGGTATGCTCATGTCAGCATTTAGTTTGCTGGATAAACCAGTGCCGGGAACGCATGTTATTCGTGTCAACTCGCCGGCAGACCTGAAAAAGTTTTTTGCCTGGTCGAAAGACCGCCTGCCATTTATCAGTTCGCACCGCGGTGGTCCTAAAAAGGGGCTTCCTGAAAACTGTCTCGCCACGTTTGAAAACACGTTGCAACATACCTGGTCGGTTATTGAACTTGATCCGCATTTTACAAAAGACAGCGCCTTGGTGCTCATGCATGATGCCACCCTGGAGCGAACGTCAAACGGAAAAGGTAAAGTCTCCGATATGACCCTGCAGGAAATACGCTCGTTAAAGCTAAAGGATACGGAAGGCAACCTGACCGTAGAGCGCATCCCTACGCTGGACGAAGCGCTCGAGTGGGCCAAAGGAAAAACGATCCTCATCCTGGATGAAAAGGATGTTTCTACCGATGTGCGTGTTCAGAAAATCCGTGAGCACCATGCGCAGGCGAATGCGATGGTGATGGCGTATACCTTGGCAGATGCCAAAAGGTGTTATGCGCTTGATCCCACCATCATGATGGAGACCACATTCATCCACGAAATAAAAGATGCCGAGGCATTTGATAAGAGTGGTGTGCCCTGGCAAAACGTGGTAGTTTTCATTACGCACACCGAGCCAAAAGAAAGGGAAATTTTTGAGTATATTCATAAGAAAGGCGCCATGTGCATCCGGGGAAGTTCCCGAACGATCGACAAAGAGTTTACGGAGGGAAAGTTCAGCGGGGATCAGCTCCTTGATCAAAAATACCGGCAACTGGTAACGGACGGTGCCGACATTATCGAAGCGGACCTCGGCATAGAAGCCGGTCGGGGGATTGCCCCGTTGCAAAAAAGCAAAAGCAGCAAACAGGCGTTTTTTACGATTGCAAGATAAACGGCTTTGCTCCGGCTCATGGCATAAAGACAGTTTAAGGTTTAAAGTTTTAGGTTTAAAGTTGTTTGTACGCCAGATCTAAATTAAGGCTGCAATTTCGTGGTTTCCATAGGTACCGCCGATTTTTCGATGATAGAAACAAATTCTGCGCGGTATTTCTATGATCGAAACCAATGTATGTTGACTTGCCGCCGGGTTTACTATTTTTTTAAGTCCCCCGGGGGGCACCATGTATGCTAGAGTACCTGAAGCGGTGACCTCGGCGGGGAAGTTTTGATGACCCGGCGGGCAGTTAACATGGTTAAAGACGTCTTACCCGGCTTCATATTAATTTGTTCTACATTTAAACCAAATTTCGAAATGTATTATGCCTGTTAACAGTGTTTCCGGTGACCTGCAAAGGATCGATCAAAAAACAATGGCTGAATTGGTGGACATTCAAATTTCCTTCCACGGCAAATTGTACCAGATGACCGGCAATACCACCATGCAACGTTTCCAGGATATGTTGCTGCCAATATTTGGTTATGTCGTGGAATTGAAAAAAACGTATACCCCCCGCCTCCGTTTCTCATATCCAACTGGTGGAATTACTCAAACACAGTACCAGGGAAAAATTTCGCCAGGGGATGATACAGCACCTCAAGCACCACTTCGAGCACATCAAGTAATTACAGTGAGTGTTGCCTGTTTCAAGGCAAACCTAATATAACATTGTTCATAAATACCAATAG
>JBBSSY010000095.1:0-8755 GCA_038241595.1 Chitinophagales bacterium
AAAACATGACTTTTAACCTGCCAGGTCAAATTTATGGGCGGATTGGTGCCGTTATAATTTTAATTGTAATATTGGTAAGGAAAAACCCGGAGAAATACAAAATGAATTCTTAGATTATGTATCTTTTTTAAGGCGACAGCCGCTAATAGTTTAATAGTTATCGTCAATATCCGCTAGTTTTTTTATCTAAATCACTCCGCGGTGGTTGTCAAAACGAATCTGCTGCCACCATGGTCTAGATTATTTGACAGGTATTTTTAGCATGACAAACGTGCGCGCCCTTTGCGACACGTCGATACATTTTTAAAGATTTCGACGCTACCGGTTTCAACGAAGCCTCATTGATTGTTTGCCTTTTTACAAGTGTCAGCACCTGCTGACACTTATTTAATCAGCCCCCTGTTGTCTCGTAATACACCCGGATATTGTCTGTCATCTGCCTATATACTTGCTGTAACAATAAGTCGTTCTCCAGCAATTCCAGGTGTTTTTCAATAGTGCCGACATCATTTCGCATAGCCGGTCCCGTTACCACCGACTGCGGTGTCACCACCGAAATGCGTTTGGCCGTCTCGAGTGCTATCGGCGCCAGCAATTTAAAATCAACGTGCTCCCTGCGGCAAAAATCAGCGGTCAACGCAAAAATATGGTTCCCGAAATTATTGATACATACCGCGGCCACGTGTAAACGAAGCCGTTCTGCCCCAGTCACGAACGTAACGCCCGCACCCAGGCTGATGACGATTTCTGCGATCAGATCCCGGGTAAAGGTATTGCTGCCTTCGCCGAGAAAAGGTATTTCTGTAAGTAGTTCCACCTCCGAACGTAAACTTTGCAAGGGATACAGCACGCCATGATTTGCTGACACCTCTTTCAAAACATCCATGGGCACGGCACCGGCGGTGTGCAGGACCACCTGCCCGTTCAGGCGCAAATGACGTGACAAATCCGGCAGCGCAACATCGCTGATGGCCACGAGGTACAAGTCGGCCGCCGGGTCAATGTCCTCCCACAACGAACAACAGTTACCACCAAGTTTCGTTGCGAGTTCCGCTGCCTTTTCAGTCGACCTGCCATAGACCTGTACAATGGCATGACCGGCACGAAGAAGCCTTTTCCCCAAAACTGTCGCTACATTCCCCGTTCCAATCAAAACAATCTTCATACATTAATTATCTTTATTGAATAATTCACTTTTATTACCGTTTTCCCCGAAATCAATGCCAACAGCGTGAAATTAAAACAAAAAATCACCATCCGTAGTCTCAGGTTCATGCTTCAAATGCTCGCGATGGTATCTTCTAAAAGAACGGCAGCAACGGCCTTCCGGTTGTTCTGCACACCTTTCAACCGGTCAACGTCACCAATCTCCTCGCTCTTTCAGAAAGGGCAGCGGCTCGAACTCTTTGTCGACAATGTGAAAATCGTCGGTTATCGATGGAACTTTCCCCAGGAAAAAAAAGCATTGATCGCGCATGGCTTTGAATCCTCGGCCCGGAACTTTGACAAGTATGTGCCCATGCTGATCAGCAAGGGCTATGAAGTGATGGCATTCGACGCACCCGCTCATGGCGAAAGCGGGGGGCGGGAAATCAATGCCCTGAAATACAAAAACATGATCGAGGTGATTCATGATAACTATGGGCCGATGGACTTCTACCTGGCGCATTCTTTTGGTGGTCTTGCCATTGCCCTGGCGCTCGAAAATATCGTCCATACCGAACAGACAAAAATCGTGTTGATCGCCCCGGCTACTGAAACCTCCACGTCCATTAGCCTGATGTACGACTTTCTTAAATTAAATAAAGAAACGCGTGCTGAAGTGGAAAACCTGGTCATCCGGATCGCGGGCAAACCGGTAAGCTGGTATTCGATCTCGCGCGCCCTGCAAAACATCAAAGCGCAAATTCTCTGGATACACGATAGCGGCGATGACATCACCCCTTTGCGTGATGTTGACCCGATCATCAAACACCGCTACGCAAACATACAATTCATGATCACGTCCGGCCTCGGTCATCACCGGATTTACCGCGACCCTGGCGTAATGCAGGCCGTCGACAACTTTAGCTAATCAGTCCTAAACCTTGCGTCATGATCTTTGAATCAACACTGGCATTCGCCAAAAAATGGGACAGCACAGACCCGTTGCGGCGATTCCGGAAACATTTTTTCTTTCCATCCATCGGCAAAAAAGAGAGCGTTTATCTCTGCGGCCATTCCCTCGGGCTGCTGTCTGATAAAGTAACCCCGGCAATCCATGGTGAGCTGGCTGACTGGAAAAAATATGCCATTAAAGGTTACCGGCAGGCCAAAAATCCCTGGCTGGTTTACCAGCATGGCTTTCAGAAATCACTCGCCGAAATAGTTGGCTGCAAACCGGCAGAAGTAACGGTCATGAATACCCTAACGGTTAACCTGCACCTGCTGATGTTATCGTTTTACCGGCCAACGCCCTCCCGCTGTAAAATCATTATGGAAGCCGGCGCATTCCCCAGCGACCAGTACATGGTGGAAACGCAAGTTCGGTTTCATGGCCTGGAACCGAAAGACGCAATGATAGAAATTTTTCCAAAACCTGGCCAGAAGACCCTGAGTACGTCCGACGTCCTGGAAACAATCGAACGGTATAAAGACGAAGTGGCGATCGTTTTGTTCAGCGGAATCAACTATTACACCGGGCAGTTATTCGATATCAAAGCCATTACGGAGGCAGCACACGAGGCAGGTGCGATCGCCGGTTTCGACCTGGCGCACGTGGCCGGTAATGTACCCGTTTTACTTCACGACTGGAACGTGGATTTTGCTGCCTGGTGTTCATACAAGTATTTGAACGGCGGTCCTGGCGCTGCGGGTGGCCTATTTGTTCATGAGAAGTTTACACCCGATCCTGCGCTGCCTCGACTCGGTGGCTGGTGGGGCAACGATGAAGCCACGCGTTTCGAAATGAAAAAAGGATTTGTTCCCCAAGCCGGCGCTGCTGGCTGGAATATGAGTACCGCGCAGGTGTTCAACATGGTGTCGTTAAAAGCGTCATTAAAATATTTTGACAAGGCCGGCATCCAGAACCTCCGGGCGAAAAGCCTTGCACTTACCGGTTATCTTGAATACCTGTTAAAGCGACTGACACACCTCGACCTGGAAATTATTACTCCCGCCGAACCGGCTGCGCGGGGTTCTCAACTAAGCATCTATTTCAAAAAAGATTGTGGGAAGATATTTGATTCAATGCTACAACAGGGTATCGTAGTTGACTATCGAGCCCCCGACGTGATACGTGTTGCCCCCGCCCCATTGTATAATTCCTTCAAAGACATTTATAAACTGTACGAAGTCTTAAAAAATTATACTAAACAAGATCCTATAAAGCCGTCCCGGCCATAAAAGTATTGGCAATAGGCTTAACCTGGTACCCACTCTCGCGCAGCAGGTTGATCAATCCTTTTTTACCAGGCAGGTGCGCCGCACCTACCGCAAACAATACATTGCTCTCCGGCATGATCTTGTTCATTTTTTTCACCCAGTCTGCATTTCGGTTGTACAGCAATATATCGATGAAACTGCCAATTCCGCCTTCTTCTTTTTCAGTGAGGTCCTCGATCTTTTTTAAATCCTGTTGTTTATAGACCGAAATAAGTTCAGCGGTCATCGCGCTATTTTTGTCGACACTGTCGATCGCCTTCACTAGTTCCCTGGCCTGGTCTGCGTACGGAATGCTGTCAAAAACACTCGCCTGGAACTGGAAAGTTTCCAGCCCCTGGATTTCTTTCTGGTATTGTTTCGCCTCCCCCATGATAGACTGCTCCATGCCGCCCTTGCTGGCACAATCCATTTTCTGTTCGGAAATCAGTGAGCTGACGAAATAAGGCTTCAACGTTTGCAACATGTCAAAGGGAAGCATCGGAGGATTTTTGGCAAAATAATCCACGACGCCGGCATACTCTTTTTGGGTCAGTAGGTCCTTGAGCGTTTTGTTGCCATTCATCTTCAGATATTTCATCGCACCCATCATCTCCATCATATTATCCATGTCGATCTCGAAATAGATTTCCTTACTGTCCCGGATAACCTTTTTCAGATTGTCGCTCAGGTTGGCATCGTCTGAACAAAGCAGGTGCATCGTTCCAAACAGGTAAGAAGCGGTTTTTAAGCCGCGCCCGGTAATTTCCCATAGCAAGGTGTTATTCGCGTCAGGATCAGGTATTATCAAACCGGGCGTGGTGACTGGTTGATGTACAACAGGAACGGCAGTCACCTGGGCCGTAATCGCCGTAGACATCACCATGCAAAAAACAAATAAAAAATACTTTGTGGAAATCATGCATTCAAAATATTAAGAACCGGGTAAATGAACAATGTTTTACTCCACCACGGCTTCTTCGCCATAGATCTGTGTCATAAATCTCAACGATGGGGAAGCAATAAAATTGCCCAGCCCAAGGGTATTCCACTTCTCATCAACCGCTTCAATGGTTGCCGCCGAAGCGACGATGATGTTCGGCCAGTCTCTCTGAAAATCATCCAGTTCGCGGGTTTTACGGGTTCCGTCGAGCGCCATGCATGAAAACATTTTTCCCGGTTGCGTCACAGATTCCCGGTCCACCAGGCTGTGATCGCGTTTGGGGTCGAGGTTGTTGCAAAAACGCCATAAGGCGACCGCCAGATCGTTGGCATCCACAGTGTGTTCAACATACAGGATCAGTTTAACCTGTTCCAAAGCGGGAAACCGTTCGAACAATAATTCGTGCAACTGTTTGATATGATGAGGCCTGTTTTTCTTTACCGAAATCACCAGGCATGGAATCTCTTTTTCCAGCAGGCTGTCGTTTACCGCGTAAATCTCGGAAAAGGCCAGCTGCAGACCGGCAGTAAAGGAAGTTCCGATAAGCGATGTATATTCAATCAGGCGATCGTCTTTTTCTTCGTCATACTTCGCAGTACCGTCGATACACATCTTGCCGCCGAAACCCAGTTTACTGCAACTATGGTCAAGCACATCCATCGGGCCATTGCTAAATATAAGGTCCGTGGCCGCATTCAGGTTGGCAAAGGCATACTTGGCCAGCGCTTCGTAGTCCTGGATTTTTACGTGTTCATCCGCCAGCACCAGTATCTTGTTAAACATCATTTGTCCCGCACCCCACATGGCGTTCATCACTTTCTGACCCTGCCCTGCATATTCTTTTTTTATTTGGGTGATGACGAGGTTATGAAACACGCCTTCCACCGGCATATCCATATCGATGATTTCAGGTACCATCGTCATCTTGATCGGCGCCAGGAATATCCGCTCCGTCGCCTTGCCGAGCCATGCATCTTCCTGTGGCGGAATGCCTACGATCGTGGCCGGGTAAACCGGGTTCTTTTTGTGCGTTATGGCGGTAATGTGAAAACGCGGGTACCAGTCGGGCAGAGAATAATACCCGGTATGGTCACCAAACGGTCCTTCCCAGATGAGTTCGTCGCCCGGATCAACATATCCTTCAATAATAAAATCAGCGTCGGCCGGCACTTCAATGTCAGGCTGTGTCAGGCATTTAACCAGTTCCACTTTCTTTTTACGCAGAAAACCTGCGAGCATATATTCATCCACGTTCTCGGGTAAGGGGGCGGTGGCGCTGTATGCGTAGGCCGGGTCGCCGCCAAGCGCCACGGCGATAGGCATACGTTTGCCGAGCTTCTTATATTCGTTAAAATGTTTCGCAGACACCTTGTGTTTGTGCCAGTGCATGCCTGTGAGCGTAGGGCCAAACACCTGCATGCGATACATGCCTACATTGCGGGAATTGGTATTGGGGTCTTTGGTATGAATGATTGGTAGCGTAACAAAAGGGCCGCCATCTTTAGGCCAGCAGGTAATCACCGGCAGTTTGGTAATGTCAGGATCTTTCATCTGCACTTCCTGGCATTCTCCGCGACCACTTCTGACTTTAGGCATCCAGCTGGCAAACTGGCCCAGCTTGGGCAACAGGCGCAACTTATCCATCATGCCTTCTTTCGGTGCCGATAACATTTTAAACAGTGCCTCGATCTCATGGGCTACATCGTCGAGGTGATTTACACCCAGGGCCATACACATCCTCTTTTCGCTGCCATACGCATTCATCAGCACGGGGAAATCGTAGCCGGTGTTTTCAAACAACAGCGCTTTGCCACCGTTGCCGCTTTTGCTGATCCGGTCTGTCACTTCGGCGATCTCAAGTTTCGGGTCTACAAAAGTGCTGATCCGTACCAGTTCTCCAGCCGCTTCGAGGACGTAAATAAATTCCTGTTGATTTTTATAAGCCATTCATTATGTTTTCACTGTAAAAGTAAAACACAAATACGTGGCAGAATGTTTTATCTCCCTGGCTTCTATTATCCTGGCTAATCAAAAAGCAGGCGGGCAACCGAAACGCTGTCCACGGCGGAGGCCATGGTGCAGGCGGATACGCAGCGTAATACCCTGGAAATAGTACCAGTCTTTGGATTTCGCGCCGCCCCGTATAGTACCGGCGACCGGGTAAGCAGGCTCACCATTTTTTAATTCGCCACCCCGGTATGAAAAACGGACAGCCGTCGGCCCCTTCGCAGCAGCGAGTGTGCCTTCGTCTACATAGGTAGTGCTTACATCATCAAGGTAATCGGTAAACAGCTTTCGCATACCAATTTCATAACCCAATACAAGGTTTTCATTGAGCCGCAGTTTAAGACCGCCCCCAAACGGGAAGGCAAACTGGGTAAGCGGATATGGTTTACGGTTGGGGTAGGTATCAAGCCCCTGCCCTTCTGTACCTATTCGTTACCCAAAAGTGGTCAAGTAAAAATAATTCAGATCTTTGATATAAATACTTGCAATGCATAAGATTACGACGATGGATATGCAGGGTCTTGATTTAGGGGATCCTCGAAGAAACGAGCGATTGGTAACAATCATTAATAATATAACCGATCAGCCGGGCAGCAGTATACCCAAACAAAGCAAGAGTTGGTACGATACAAAAGCGGCCTATTCGTTCTTTCAAAATGATGCCGTTACGCTCGATAAGCTGGAGCAGACAATGAAAGATTTTGGAGCATCGCAGTTAACAGGTGTCAAGCAGGTGCTTTTTATTCATGATATGTCTAATATCAATTTTAGTAACCTCGATGCTGAAGGACTGGGGTATCTGGACCATAAAGACGGTCGGGGCATTATGTGTTATTCGACGATAGCCGTGAGTACAGAAGGTTTGCCGCTGACAATGATTTATCAGCAAACCTGGACGCGGTCATTAGAAGAACTTGGAAAGGCGGCCAAAAGAAAAGAGCGGGCTTTTGAAGATAAGGAGTCGTATAAATGGTTCGCGGGTGCCACGGAAGTGAATAAGGTCGTTGGAAGTGACGTAGAAAAGGTTCATATATGTGACAGAGGAGCTGATGTTTTCGAACTATTTTTCCATGCTTATGAAAAAGGCACTGAGTTATTGATAAGAGCTTGCCATGATCGTAAATTAATTGACGGTTCTCATTTATGGAGCAGTATAGCGGAAAGCAAAGTTCAGGGTGTTATAAATCTTGACATCCCTGATAAGACAGGCAAGAAGCACACTATCCAAGCAGAAGTACGCTCGAATCTGGTAGAGATCTTGCGACCTTCAAGAAGTAAAGACAAATATGAAAGCGTAGAACTGACGGCCATCGAGGTCAGACAATTGGGAGCAGTCAGCAATGAGGAAAACAGGCTATGCTGGCGATTGCTTACCAGTCTGCCGGTAAGCAATCTTACGGATGTATTAAAATATATAAGATGGTATACTTATCGCTGGTTGATAGAACGCTTTCATTATGTGCTTAAAAGCGGAACAAAGATCGAAGAATTACAGCTGAAGAAAGCCAGCTCTCTTCAAAAAGCAGTGTCGGTATATAGTTTAGCCGCTTTCAGGATCATGCAACTGGTCTACCAGTCCAGGCAATATCCTGATGTGAGTTGTGAAGTAATTCTAACAAAACAACAGTGGATAACGCTATACATGTTAATTCATAAAAACAATAATATCCCTAAACAGCCTCCAAGCTTGTCTCAGGCAGTTAAATGGATAGGAAGACTGGGTGGACATCTCGGCAGAAAATCCGACGGCCCACCAGGACTTAAAACGGTTTGGCTGGGTTATCAAACACTTTGTAATGCTACCAGTATCTATGAGATTTTTACTAATGAACTTTTGGGTAACGAATAGCTTGAAAAGGAGGGGAAACAATTTTTTAATCCTTTTATCTTTTTATCTTTTATCTTTAAATCATTTAATCTTTTTTTTTCCTTTTTCTTCTTTTTGTCCTTCATTTCATTCCCCAGGAAGGCGGTGCATCCAAAAACGCATTGGTTTCCCCGCCTATCAGGAGGGGTGGTTTTGCGAAGCAAAAGCGGGGTGGTGTGCGAAGCTTTTGAATTTATCCACCGTTCTCCTCAAACGGCGCCTTCAACCTCAAGCCACATTTTTTATTCAACTGCTTAATCACATAGTCACATGCTGGCGGTGAATTTCTTTCATCAGGCTGGTGCATAAAAAAATACAATTCCTGCAGCCCATTTGCCAGCCATTTTTTGATGCGTTTCACCCACTGATCAATTCTTGTGTAGTCGGTGGGATGGAGGTCATATCCCTGGAAACGGATAAATGCTTTTGGCACACAAAGATCCATCGCGATCGCGTCTCTTCGGCCTGCCGTATCCGTTATAACCAGGCCAGCACCTGCCTTTTTTAAATTCGCCAGTAATTCCCCCGCGAGGTTTTTG
>JBBSSY010000096.1:0-8736 GCA_038241595.1 Chitinophagales bacterium
AGTTTATGATTTTGGGGGCTTGATAAAACTCAGTTGATTCTTCATCTTGAAAATGGCGTTTTCTATTTTCACCTGTGATAAAGACGCAGATGAATGCACTTATTGACCATAATCCCGGTACAATAAGGCGCGGAAAAGCTATGAAAATACCCGATTACTTTTTAACTTGAAGCATGGAACAAGCGCTTGAACAACTCCGCGACCAGCAAAAAGCCTCCTGGAATACATTTGCTGCCGGTTGGAAAAAATGGGACGATCTCACCATGGCGTTCATGCAACCCGTAGGCGCTGAGATCATCCGTATGATCCATCCACAGAAAACCGATGTAATCCTCGACATCGCATCGGGCACGGGTGAACCCGGCCTTACCATCGCATCGATGCTGGATGGTGGCATTGTGGTTATGACTGACCTGTCTGACAACATGCTGGCCATTGCCAGAGAAAATGCAGCCCGGAAAGGCGTTACCAATGTTGAAATGCGAACCTGCGATGTAAGCGAACTTCCGTTCGACGACAACACCTTTGATGCGATCAGTTGCCGGTTTGGATTTATGTTTTTCCCGGACATGCTGCTGGCCGCGAAAGAAATGTTGCGCGTGTTAAAACCCGGTGGCAAAATGGCCCTCTCTGTATGGGACATGCCGGCAAAAAATTATTGGGTTACCGCCATCATGGGCCCGATCAATAAACATATGCAACTGCCTCCGCCACCACCCGGATCGCCGGGTATGTTCCGTTGCGCACCCGATGGAATGATGGAAGATCTTTTTTTACAGGCCGGTTTTAAGAACGTGTGTCAAAATGAAATAGGCAGTGTATTGCGTTTCGACACCGCCGAAAAATATTGGGAGATGATGAACGATGTAGGCGCCCCTATCGTTGCGGCACTGGCCAACGCCGATGATGCGAAGCAGCAAACAATAAAGGAAGAAGTGCTGCAACAGTTGCATGAAAAATTTCCCGCTGGTAGCGTCGCTATTGACGCAGGCTCACTGGTAATCTATGGTGAGAAATAATACGGCGACAAACAACTATAATCCCGCCACAACAAACTACAAACTGTTTCTGGTCAACTGAAATAAATAATTATCTTTAGCCGGCAGCAGCGATGCCTTCAAAATTTGATTGACGGAAAATCTCTTTTTGTTGCCTTTATTAGCACCTGCATCATCTCCTTTACCAAATCATTAAATTAACGGTTTCCCTTTTGCCCATGCACCGGATTTTTAAATGTACCCATACAAGATGCAAATGTTTCCGGGCTGGTTTCCTTCACCTGTCAACTGCTTTTTCCTATGAATAATTCAAGGCGCACTTTTATAAAAAACAGCCTGATGACCGCCGGCGCGGCCATGGCTATCCCCACGCTGGATTTGCTGGCAACTCCTGCGAAAAACCCGTTGCTTAAAAATATTAAAGTCGCGGATGTAACGTCAAATTTTGAAAGAGAAAAATTGATCCGCCCATTTGGCTTTAAAGGTGGCTATATGACTGAAATATGGCAGACCGCTTCCCGCATGCAGTCAGAAGGCGGCACCGGTAAAATCGGGCTTTGCTCCCAGGGTGTATTGTATTCCGATGCTAATGTCTTCGCCGCACATTCAGAGGCAGCAGGCAATGCACTAATGTACAGCCTCACGGACAAAGCGCTGCAGATTACGAAAAACACCCCGTTCACCACACCGGTCGAGCTGATCGAAAAGATCCTGCCGCAGGTATATGAAGCGGGCCAGCAACTGACCGGCCGCAAAGACTTGAACCAGATCTTTGCGCTCAACGCGCTCATCGGCGTTGACAATGCTGCCTGGCTTTTATACGCCGCTGAAAATAATTTTGCCGATTTCTCGGCGATGATTCCACCTGCATACAAGAGTACGCTGGCTTACAAAAATGAAAAAGTCGCCATCATCTACCTGGCATCCTACAACCTGCCGATGGAAGATTTAAAAAAGGCGATCGCCGATGGGTACTTCGTGATCAAGATTAAAATCGGGCAACCGGGCACGCAGGAAGAAATGGTGGAGAAAGACACTGCACGGCTGAAAGAAATCCATGCAGCAGTAAAAGACCTCACCACCAAACAAACAAAAAATGGCAAAATCATCTACACGATGGATGCCAACTGCCGGTATGAAAAGAAAGAAACGTTTATGCGGCTGATGGATACGGCCAAAAAAATCGGCGCTTTTGACCAGCTGTTGCTGGTGGAAGAACCATTGTCTGAATTAAATAATGAACATGTCGGTGATATCGGTCCCCGCATTGTAGCCGATGAAAGCGCCCATGACGAAGAAGGCGTTTTACGCCGGCTGGGACAGGGTTACGGCGGAATCGCGTTAAAGGGCATTGCCAAAACATTGAGCCTGTCGATGAAAATCGCCAAACTCGCGCATGAAAAAAATATCCCCTGTTTATGCGCCGATCTGACGGTGAACCCCATCCTGGTAGACTGGCATAAAAACCTGGCGGCGCACATTGCACCGTTTCCAGGCATCAATATGGGACTGATGGAAACCAATGGCGACCTCAATTACCGCAACTGGCAACAGATGGTGAGTTACAACCCGTCCAAAGGAAAATCCTGGACCGTAGTAAAAGACGGCGCCTTTAACCTGGGTGCGGATTTTTACAAGTCGAGTGGCGGCATCTTTGAACCCATCCCGCATTACGAAGAAATGCTGGCAACCGGAAGCCATGCCTGATAAAAATTTCGCTTTCACAAAAATCTTGTAATATCTTAGAATTGTAAAGCCGCAGTCATTGGACAATTATAACGATAAGGAGCTTGCACGGGGATTAAAAACTGGCAACATACAGTCTTTTGAAGTACTCTACCTGCGCTACCATGGTACCCTTTACCTGAACATATTCAAGATCGTCAAAGAAGCGGATGCCACGAAAGATCTCCTGCAGGATGTCTTTGCTACACTGTGGGAAAACCGCCATGCGATCGATGAAAACAAGCCACTGTCCAGCTGGTTATTTACCGTCAGTTATAATAAATCGGTCAATTATTTAAAGAAGGTATTGCGCGAATCGGCCCGGCACACGAGTTTCCAGGAAAGAATTATCGTCGACGATGAGCCCGACCCGCAGGTTCGGGAATCCAGGCTGAACGGAATAGAGACAGCCGTCAAACATTTGTCCCCGCAAAAAAGCCGCGTTTTTGACCTGTGTAAAATTCAGGGGAAAACCTATGAACAAACTGCGCTTGAACTGAACCTCTCCAAACATACCGTGAAAGAATATCTTTCGGAAGCGGTTATCAATGTAAAAGACTACTTGCGGAAACATCCTTCATCGTTTACGATATTTATTGTTTCGTCTTTGTTTTGAAGAAAGCAGTCAGCAGTCGCCTATCAGTCTATCAGCTACCAATGTCCTAAGATAGGTTGCCAGCGTTTTAAAGGCAAGGCCGACACCATCCAGCACAGGGCCGTCGCCCTGTGTGGTGTATCCGTCTAGGCCTGAAAGGCCACCAGACAAGAGCACAGGCTGCAGGCCTTTGTAGACAAAGAGGTATTTGTCCAGGCCTGCAAGGCCGACACGATTCAGCACAGGACGGTAGCCTTGTGTGGCGAAGCCGTCTAGGCCGAAAGAATTCAGCACAGGTCGGTAGCGCTTTGTGGGGCACCCGTCTCTCTCCTTCTCACTCCCTACTATTTGCCCTCTCGAATTCCTTAGGCTAAAGGGAGATCTCGTTAAACGATAAACATAGCCGTCTCCTTGTCTTATCTTTTATGTTTAGATTACGCGACATAGTTTGGAGAAACACAATTTTTCCAGTAGTCAACTATAACCTTAATCAACGCCTTTAACTCTTGGAAACTTGAAGGCTTAACAAAAAATCCCTGGATAGATTTGGAGTAAGCGTCAACTACAGCTTCTTGTTCAGCAATTGTTGTAAAAAATAAGTATGGGATGGTTTTTAGTCGTATGTCCTCGTTTTGATGAATTTGCTTTCTTAGTTCCACCCCATTTAACTTTGGCATATTAATGTCAGAAAAAACAATGAAAGGTTCACTGGATTTTGCGGTCAGGTAGGTAAGTGCCTCTTGTCCGTCATTGCAAAAAATAAGTTCATTTTTGTAGTTGAGTTCTTCAAATATCTTAGTAAACATTTCCTGATCGTCAATGTCATCTTCAACAAAGACCACTGCTCCATTCTTATTCATGTTATTTTGCTTTAAAGTGTATTGCAAATGTAGTATTTGATTTCTTAAAATCAGTTTCAAGTTAGCCGTGCCGCCAAGGCATGACGCACAATGAGCCTTTGATTAAAAACCACCTGGCGCGGCCAGCGGAGAAACCTTAACAGGCAATTACCCATGTAGAAAGTGATTATGATAGTCCACCAAATTCGCCCAATCCGGTGAATGCTGCTTCTAACATAATCTCAGCCCCCCCACTTTTCTCACCACGTTGTATTTAGTAAAGATGTCAGCCATTGAAAACAAAAAATCAACGCCAAAACTTAGGTAGTCATGCCCGGCCTCCGGGTGCATGGACGAAAATCAGCTGAATGGAGAATCTACCAAAAAAAATTACGCGGTTATTAAACAAGGCCAATTGGACGGACGACGAAAATGCCTGGCTGCTCAGGTACCTGGAACAAACGAATGCGGTTGAATTACGACAGATGATGCAAAAACAATTTGAGGCTAACAGGCAGGCACAGGTGGAGGTGGATCCGGTGTTGGCGACAGCCATGATGCAGGAATTGTTGTCAAAAATAGGAGTAGTGCAAACAATTCATAGAACACCGGTCATCAATATGCGCAGATGTTTACTCGCGCTGGGTGTCGTTGTTATTCCCTTGACGGCAGGGCTCTTTCTCTGGTTTGGTCATGATACAAGAAAAGAAATGGTGCAAACGCCTGCGCAAAAAAAACGCCCAAACATTCAGGCAGTTCCCGCCAGCAATAAAGTATTACTCACGATGTCAGATGGACAGGATGTGGAACTAGACAATAACGAAGCCGGTAATCTTGCCGACCAGGGCAGCAGTACATTATTCTTCCGCGACGGGAAACTGGTGTACCGCGCAAACACGGCAAACAACGAAACGATTTTATACAATACGGTGACCACGCCGGCAGGCACCAATTACCAGGTGCAGTTGCCGGATGGCAGCGAAGTATGGCTGAACGCGGCATCTTCGATTCATTTTCCAACGGCTTTTACCGGCCCGGACAGAAGCGTCGACATCACGGGGGAAGCCTATTTCGAGGTGGCTAAAAATGCCACAAAGCCATTTATTGTGCATGTGCAGGGTGCGGAGATCCGGGTGGCCGGAACGCACTTTAACGTCATGGCCTATGCGAACGAGACGGCCATCAAAACCACGCTGCTGGAAGGCGCCGTGACATTTGTAAACGGTGACAGAAAATGCCTGCTTAAACCCGGGCAACAGGGCCAACTGGTTAAAGGCGGGTCGATCAAACTTGTCAGCGACATCGATGTGGCGAAAATCGTTGCGTGGAAAAATGGTTTGTTTGATTTCGACGGAGCGGACATCGAAATGGTTGCCAGGCAATTATCGAGGTGGTATAATGTTGAGATGGTTTTTAACAATACCATTCATAACCGCTTTTACGGAAAGATCCCAAACAGTACCCCGCTGGGCGACGTGCTGAAAGCGCTGGAGCTTACCGGCAAAGTCCGGTTTACCATTAAAGGAAATAAAATCAACGCCATGCCCGCAGACTGACCTTTTCCTGGTACAGGCGTAGAAAACAGCCATACCATTTTAAGATAGCGATCCATGCAAACCGGCGAAACGGTTACCCGTAGCGGTGTATGCGTTGATCCGAATTCTATATCACCATCGAGCTTTTTACTAAAAACCAAAAACAAAGTTATGAGATTGTTTGCCCGCCGCCACCTGCTGCACTTGCAAAAGAGTGTACGCCAACGCCTGGTGCTCATTGCCTGCCCAAATCTTCTTTTACTCGCTGTCTGCCTCAACACCACGGCAGAGGGCTTTACGCAGCAGGTAAGTATTTACCAACACGACGTAACCCTCGTAAGGGTCTTCAATGAAATTTACCGCCAGACGGGTTACACCTTCGTGTATACCGAAAGCCTGCTGGAAAAAGGGAAAACCGTCAGCATCAACGTGGGTCACGGCACACTGAAAGACGTGCTGGACGGCTGCTTCAAGGACCAGCCTTTTAATTATACCATCCTCAACCGGATGGTAGTAATCAAGGACAAAAAGGTGGCGCTCGCCGATAAAGAATCGATTACCGTGCCGCCGCCACCGGTGACCATTACAGGCCGGGTCCTCAACTCGAAAGGCGAGCCGTTGCAAGGCGTTTCCGTCGTGGTAACAGGCAGCAAAACCGGCACGACCACCAACAACGACGGGCGGTTTACCCTCACCCTGTCAAACAATAAAAATATTGTACTGCAGGTTTCGAATGTCGGTTTCCAGACCGCCACGCTCAATGTCGGCAGCCAGACCGAAGTTCCTGTATCGCTGAAAGAAGATGTTACCGGTCTCACCGTTGTGGTGGTGGTGGGGTATGGCACGCAGAAAAAAGCGACCGTTTCCGGCGCGGTAGTGTCCATCAAAGGCGAAGAACTGGACATTGCCCCGGTTGCCAATGCATCCAATGCGCTGAGCGGCCGGTTGGCAGGCGTTACGACGCTGCAACGAAGCGGTGAACCCGGTGCAGATGGCGCCAGCATACGCATCCGCGGGGTGAATACCCTGGGCAACAATGACCCGCTGGTGGTCGTGGACGGCGTACCCGGCCGTTCGCTGGAAAGGATCGACCCGAGCACCGTGGAAAGCATTTCGGTATTGAAAGATGCATCGGCAGCGATCTATGGATCGAGCGCGGCAAACGGCGTTATCCTCATCACCACCAAACGTGGCAAAAGCGGCAAACCGCAGGTCATCTTTGACTTCAACCAGGGATTCAACCAGCCCACCCGCATTCCAAAAATGGCCAATGCCGCCGAATATGCCACCATGCTCAACGAGACCGATGCCTACCGCGGGCTCGCACCCCGTTACTCGGCTGCCGACATCACCAAATTTTCCGACGGTTCAGACCCCTGGAAATTTCCCAACACGAACTTCTTCAAGGAAGTGCTGAAACCATGGTCCAATCAAAATAAAATAAACGCCTCGCTCTCCGGTGGCAGCGACCGGATGAATTATTACATCTCCGTGGGTTCGATTTTCCAGGATGGCTTTTACAAGAACAGCGGTACCTTCTACAAACAATACGATTTCCGCAGCAACCTCGATGGCAAGATCTCCGAGAACGTGAAGATCCGTTTCGACATTGCCGGCAGGATGGAATACCGAAACTACCCGACCCGCGGTTCCGGCAATATCTTCCGCATGGTGATGCGCGGCAAACCCATCTTCCCCGGCTACTGGCCCGACGGCACACCCGGCCCCGATCTTGAATACGGCGACAACCCGGTGGTGGTTAGTACCGATGCCACCGGTTACGACCGCGACAAAAGATACAACCTCAACAGCAACGTGAAACTGGACATCAACATCCCGTGGGTAAAAGGATTATCCATCAGCTCCAATGTGGGTCTCGACAAACAATTCTACTTCGACAAACGCTTTGAAACCCCCTGGTACCTGTATTCCTGGGACGGACAAACCTATGATGCCAATAAGAAACCGGTACTCATCCGCGGTAAAAAAGGCTTCGAAGATCCGCGTTTAACCGAATCGATGCAGGACAACCAGACGCTGCTGATCAACGGTTTGGTGAACTATGAAACGTCCTTTAAAAAACACAACCTGAAATTGCTCGCGGCCGTGGAATCGATCGTTGGCAAGGGGGAAAATTTCAATGCCTACAAACGCTATTTTATTTCAACGGCCATCGACCAGATGTTCGCCGGCGGCGATATCGATAAAAACGCGGGTGGCTCGGGTTATCAAAATGCGCGGCAGAATTATTTCGGCCGCGTGAATTACAATTACAGCGAAAAGCTGCTGGTGGAATTTGTATGGCGGTATGATGGTTCCTACATCTTCCCGAAAAAAGACCGCTTTGGTTTCTTCCCCGGCGTATCGCTTGGCTGGAGAATGTCGGAAGAGAAATTCTGGAAAGACAATCTTTCTTTTATCGAAAATTTCAAGATCAGGGGTTCCTGGGGCAAGACCGGCAACGACCGCATCGATCCCTGGCAGTACCTTTCTACCTACGGAATGAACATCAACGGGTACACCTATATATTTGGTACGGATCAGCAAAACAGGTTGCTCAGCGAGTCGCGCATCCCGAATGTAAATGTTACCTGGGAAGTGGCGAACCAGGCGGATCTCGGCATCGAGGGCCAGCTGTTCAACAACAAAATATTTTTTACGTTTGATGTGTTCGACAACCGCCGGTCAAATATCCTGTGGAGAAGAAACGCCTCTGTGCCGGGTTACACCGGTTTAACGCTGCCGCGCGAAAATATCGGTCGCACCAAGAACCAGGGTTTCGACCTCAGCCTGGGCTATCAAAATCAAACCAACCGGTTCAAATATACCATCTCGTTCAATGGTGGTTATTCCAAAAACCAGATCCTTTTCTGGGACGAGGCCCCGGGTGCACCCGACTGGCAGCGCTCTACCGGCAAACCGATTCCATCCGATCCGAATAACGTCGCGAACGACCTGTACTACGAGTCGATCGGTATTTTCAAGGACCAGAAAGCCATCGATGATTACCCGCACTGGTCGTCTGCACGCCCGGGCGATATCAT
>JBBSSY010000097.1:0-8683 GCA_038241595.1 Chitinophagales bacterium
GGGATCGAAATATTACGCAGATGGCAAGACGAATGACGACATTTACAACCAGGTCAAAGCGGCCGTCGCCAAAATTCCTGAAAACAAGCGTAACGTTTGTTTTATCATTGGGGGCGTTCCCTTTACGCTGGCAAAACAAACGCGAAATGGAGAGGAGCGCTATACTGTGTTAAATACGCCAGGCAGTTATAAAAATGAAGACAAGAAAATGGAGTCTGGATTAAACATTTACAAGGGCATCGCCGACGGCACCAGGACGGACACCTTCGTGTTTGACTGGGATGCGAATTTTACGATTGGTTTTTTATTGAGTTTGCCGGCATAACTTTTTGTATAACGCTGGCATTCCCTACCGGCGTGATTCAATGGATTCCGTTAAGGCGTTCATTAGCCGGTCTATATCCTGCGATGTGTGCACATTTGATAGTTTATTACGCGCACCGGGGATATGCAGTGCTGCATTTGGCGCAACGGCTGCGCCAAGTGTTTGCATAATAAGACGAAGTGATTCAAATGCGATTTCACCCAACCCGGAAGCTACGATCAGCGCGGTCGGTTTCTCGGAAAAAATAGTGGTAGAAACGGTCCATTCAAGGGCATTTTTTAAGGTGCCCGGCAGGCTGAAAACATATTCGGGTGTGCAGATCAAAACACCATCTGCCGCTTCGATCGCTGTCCTGAATGCCTTGACAACTGGTGGCGGTTGATCTTGGTCCTGGTCCAGATCCGGATTAAAATGTGGCAGGCCACTGATTGAAGGATATAGGGTAATCTCGGCCTGTTCGCTGTATTTTTCTGCCATCATTTGCAAGATCGCATGATTGGTCGACTGACTGCGGGTACTGCCGCAAATTGCCAATATTTTCGTCATTTTGTCTGTCTGTGCGTTTTAACGGGTGCTGCTTCGTGGGGGCGGCCCCGTTCCAGCATCAACACCCGCAAGCCCTTTTCGGTGAGTTCTTTCGCCGCCCAGCCGCCGCTGATGCCGGAGCCGACGACGATGGCGTCGTATGTATTTTGTTGGGTTGCTTTACTGTTTGCGTGAAGGGTATCGCCTGGCATAACTATCAAATTGGGGTAGAAAAATTTCTTTAAGGTAGAGGTTATGGCAGATAGTCCGGCAAATTGTTGGTAAAATATAAAGTACAATAGAGATTAAAGCGTTAAATTATTAACTTTACGGTTATGGAAAAGATCACGCTGAAAACCATTACCAGAAAAACCAGTGTTTCGCGCGCTGCAGTGCGTGAGGCGATCACTACCCGCTTTTCGTCAGAATCCTCCACTCAGCAAGCTTCTTCCGCCAAGGGAGTTAAAACCACTGCTGTAAAAAGTACTGCTAACCATCCCGCCAAAAATAAAAAGTAACGTAAATTTGACAATGAACTACGAAGATACGGTGTTCATTAACTGCCCATTTGACCAGGAGTTTTTTCCCCATTTACAAGCTATTGTATTTACAGTATACCGTTGTGGATTTTTACCTATTAGTTCGTTAAGTGAAGACAACGGGTTGGACAATCGCCTGACAAAAATTCAAAAGCTGGTTGCACTTTCCAGGTATGGCATTCATGATATTTCCAGGACTCAGTTAAACAGCCATGGATTTCCAAGGTTTAATATGCCGTTTGAGCTTGGACTTTTTTTTGGCGCACAAAAATTTGGAAGTGTAAAGCAAAAAAACAAAAATGCATTAATTTTTGAACACACGAAATTTACTTATCAGAATTACTTTTCAGATCTCAACGGAATTGATACAAAGGCACATGAAAATAACAATGAAACGATTATTCAATGTATTCGGGACTGGTTAAAAACCGCTTCAGCCCGACCCGAAATTCCGGGGCATCTGATAATCATTACCGAATTTACAAGTTTCCAATCTGAATTACCAGCCTTGCTAAGTGATTTAAACCTCGAACTGGCGACATTATTATTTAATGATTTGTGCGTTATCATTGAAGAATATTTAAAACGGCTCATGCCTGTCAGCGAACTTTGAAGGGAATTATCTATTTAAACCGATTTCATGAATGTTAGGATACCGGAAATCAGAACGGTACAGGTTACGCGTTACGTAACCCCGCTGCGCGAAGGCGGCTCACTGCCGGCCATCGCGGAAGCCGACGACGGGTTTCTCTACGTCTTAAAATTTCGCGGTGCCGGACAAGGCGTCAAAGCGCTGATCGCTGAACTGATCGCGGGGGAAATCGCCCGCGCCCTGGGCCTGCACATTCCCGAGATTGTGTTCGCCGAACTCGACGAAGCCTTCGGTCGTACCGAACCCGACGAGGAAATACAAGACCTGCTGAAGGCCAGTGTCGGACTAAACCTGGCCCTGCATTACCTCTCCGGCGCCATTACCTTCGACCCCATTGTAACGAAAATCGAACCGACGCTTGCGTCGCAGATCGTATGGCTCGACAGCCTGGTCACAAACGTAGACCGCACTGCCCGCAATACCAACATGCTGATCTGGCACAACGAACTCTGGCTGATCGACCACGGCGCGGCACTTTTCTTCCACCATTCCTGGCAAAACCTTGAGGAGCAGCCCCGGCGGCCATTTCCACAGATCACGGACCACGTGCTGCTCCCGCTCGCCACCGAGCTGGTTGCGGTTGATAGATCGTTTAAAGAAATACTGACACCGGAGAAAATCCAGGGAATCGTTTCCCTGATACCCGACCACTGGCTTACCAGTGACGAAGCGGAAGTAAGTCCGGAAGAAAAACGACAGGTATACGCCCGCTTTTTAACAACCCGACTCTCTATTTCAGAAACCTTTGTGAAAGAAGCCCAACATGCCAGAGAAGCACTTATTTGAATATGCCGTGATCCGGGTAGTGCCACGTGTTGAACGGGAAGAATTCCTCAACGTTGGCGTCATCGTTTATTGCTCCACGTTACGCTTCCTGCGGATCCGTTATGAACTGGATACAATTCGCCTGCTCGCATTTTGCAACAAGCTAAACATCGCCGAACTGGAATCGCGCCTGCAGGCCTTTGAAGAGGTCTGCGCCGGCAAACCGGCAGGTGGTCCGATCGGACTGTTACCGGTTGCCAGCCGGTTTCGCTGGCTGATCGCCACCCGCAGCACCATCGTGCAAACGTCGCCGGTACACCCGGGGTTATCAACAGATGCGGCCGCCACCCTGAATCATTTGTTTAGCCAGCTTGTTCAACAGGGCAATTGCCTCTAACCATTCGATGTCGTTTCTTAAAAAGTTTAAAAAATAATATTTTATGATCAATAGTCAACGCTCAATTTCCAATAAAGAGCAAGCAGTCAGGCTGGATTTTCCTTATTGAGCAATGAGTATTAAGTGTTGATTATTTTCTTAATAAAATCACATTGTTAATCCATTCATTATAGATACCATTGTCTGGTCATGGGAAGCTGGAGGTATACCTTGTCGCCGGGTTGCCATACACGACCCAGGCCAGGAACCACAAACACCTGGTCGCCGGTGATTATTTCATATTGATAAAAGCTGCCCGAGAAAAATACCTGTCGAACCGTGGCAACGACCCCATTTGCAGGATCGCTGCCGGGCATGATATCTTCGGGGCGCAGGAACAGCCTTTTGCCTGCAGGCAGGTCGGCCGTCCACGGCGTAAACGCGCTGACGGCTTCACCCACCAGGTAATAACTGCCCAGCAGCCCCGCTACATATTCGTTTACAGGTGACTGGTAGATGGTCTCCGGCGTGTTTTGTTGAACGATTTTACCGTCTTTTAAAATGATCAGTTCATCTGCCCAGGAGAGGGTGTCCAGCGGGTCGTGTGAAACAAGGAGGCAGGTAATCGAAAGTTGCTCACCAATATCACGAATAACACTTTTCAAAATGGTCTTGTGGATGAGGTCCAGGTTGGAGAAAGGTTCATCTAGCAGCAGCAGCCGGGGTGCGCCGACCAGTAGCCGGGCAAGGGCAATGCGTTGTCTTTCCCCACCAGAAAGCTGGCTGGTCCAGCGTTTCAGCAAATGGTCGATGCGGCAGAGCGAGTACAGCCGTTCGGCTTCATGGCCTGGTAGTTCGTTGGCATATTCAAGCACCTCTTCCACGCGGTAATGATTACGCAGTTCAAATTGTTGAGAGAGGTAGGCAATCTGTGGATGACCGGGAATGAGTCTTTCCAACGGGCCGTCCACGTGTCTGCCCTCAAATAAAATCTCGCCTTCATCCGGCTGCATGAACCCCGACATTATTTTAAGCAGCGTGCTTTTTCCCGAACCGGTTTCCCCGGCAATGGCTATTTTGTGAAGGGATGGAATCCTAAAGCTAATGTCATCGAGGATCAGCGCACCTTCCTGCCATTTGGAAATCCCGGCCACCGTAAGTAAATCCATATCACGAAGAAAGTTAAATAATTAAAATTCCCTTATCATCTATTGGGATAGCTGACACCTGACAGCTGATTGCTGATTGCTGATTGCTGACAGCTGTCTGCTAATTGCTGACTGCTTGATTAACCCCTGGTCATTTCGTAAAAACGGTGCGTTGGTTCAAATAAAGGTGGAAGGAGTCGCCGCGTAGCCCAAGGCGCATGGTTTCCAGTGCGATGATTTCTTTCGGGGCAATATTGCCCAGATTAACATCCTGCCCGAGCAGTTCAATGAAATAAAGTTGTTGGTCTTTCTGCGGCGCCTCCCAGAGCACTTTTTCCTTTGGGATCTGCGTCAGGATTTCCTGCACAAGTCCTTCTCGTACTTCGCCACTGCCGCGGTAGATGCCGATGTTGCCGGCCTCCCGCGCTTCGGCGATCACGTAACTGGCGCCTGCCTCCAGTTCCGCTTTCATCAGCTGGATCCATTTATACGGTGGCATCACGATATTCTCATCCTTGCTGCCTACCTCGCTAAATACGGTGCCGAGTGCGCTGAGTTGTGAAATATAGCGACACTTGTCTGCATGAGGCAGGTTGATACAACCATCGCTCACCTCCATATAAGTGACGTGGTACCGCCGGCATACTTCAAGATAATCATCTACCTGGTCGCGGATGAGAAAGGCTTCGAACAAGGTGCCGCCAAAATATACGGGTATCTGGTAAGACCGATATACGTCCAGCTTTTCTTCCAGCCTGGGTGTAACGTAGGCCGTACCGAAACCAAGTTTCACCACGTCCACATACTGGCTGCCCACGCTCATAAAATGGCTGGCCTCCTCCACGCTCAACCCTTTGTCCATGACCATCGTTAATCCTTCTGTTCTTGGTTTTGCGTTACGATCAGGTATTTCTGTCAGGTTAAAATTCATTGTCTATTATTTAAACCACAAAGTCAATATAGCTATCAGGTGCACAAATATAAGAGCTATTGGAAATTGGGTGCCGAAAACAATATACATGGATGTTTACCGGTACTATCCGCAGTTATGTATGTATTCCAACCAATTGTTTTAACTAGGTATTCATAACCGTTATAGGTCCTGTCCGTACAACCCGGTTTTCTCCGCCAGGTGAAATACGTCCTGTAAGGCGTTTTTAGCTGCATAGTACCCGCACATACCGTGTACGCCGCCGCCCGGTGGGGTGGAGGAGGAGCACAGGTACATGCCCCGGGTTGACGTTTTATAAGGCGAGAGGCTGAAGACTGGCCGCGTGAATAACTGGCCGATGTCGAGTACGCCCCCGTTGATGTCGCCACCGATGTAATTCGGGTTGTAGGCTTCCATTTCCCTGGTGTTCATGGTATGCTTCGCGAGTATACGCTCACGGAAACCGGGTGCAAAGCGTTCCACCTGTTTTTCAATCGCACAAGTCATATCAACGGTACTCCCATTGGGAACATGGCAGTATGCCCAAACGGCCTGTTTGCCGGCCGGTGCACGGGTGGCATCGAACAGGCTCTGCTGTGCAAGCAGCAGAAAGGGTTTTTCTGGAATGCCGCCTGTTGATGTCAGCAGTTCGGAGGCGGCAATCTCCTCAAAACTGTTCCCGAGATGCACCGTGCCCGCCTGTCGCGCCCCTTCGGCGGTAAACGGCACCGGTCCGTCCAGTGCCCAGTCGATTTTAAAAACGCCCATGCCGTAACGGTACCGCTGCAATTGCCATTTGTATAGTGTCGAAAAGGTATGTCCGGCAATCTGTAACAGCTGCCGCGGCGTAATGTCGAACAATACCGCATGCGAAGCAGGCAGTGCGTCGAGGTGAGTGACCAGGAAATTCGTTCGGATCTCGCCACCGATGGCAACAAAATACGCTGCCAGGGCATCTGCAATGGACTGTGAGCCGCCTTTCGGCACCGGCCAGCCCTTGAGGTGGCCGTTGGCCATCAGCACCAGCGCAATCGCCGAGGTGGCGAGGTTGGTAAGCGGCTGGATAGCGTGTGCCGCCATACCCGCCCAAAGCCCTTTTCCAGCGACGGTGTTGAAACGCCGGGCAAGAAAGGACGCCGATGGCAGGGCATTGAGCCCAAAGGCGGCCAGGGTAACGAGATGTTTGGGAACATGCAACGGCCCCAGTACATCCGGTGCAAGGCCCGGCCAGTTCGTTACGAGTGGCCTTATCAGGTTCGTATACGCGCTTTCGTCCGCGCCAAGTGCAGCGGCGGTCTGCGACAACGATTTGGTGAGCAGTGCCGCAGTGCCGTCATCAAATGGATGCGCGGCAGCTACGTCCGGGTAAATATATTCCAGGCCGAACTCATGCAGCGGAAGTTGCTGGAAAAAGGGCGAGCCCGCTGCCAGGGGGTGGATGGCGGAACACACATCGTGTTTAAAACCAGGCAGCGTAAGTTCCTGCGTTGTTAATCCGCCGCCGACCGTTGCCTTTCCTTCCACCAGCAACACGCTGAGGCCGGCCCTGCGAAGCGTGATTGCCGCCGCCAACCCGTTCGGACCCGCTCCTACCACCACTGCATCATACGCTGTATTTGCCATGTATTGCTGTACACTATTTATATTGTTTGCACACCTTACCCAATCTTATCTTTTCTGGCGCTGCGCCATAAAAATACACCATCAGCCGCAGCAATGATCGTTGTTTTGAAGATATCATGCCATGTAAGGAGACCGGTATTTCTTCAATCTCCAGAGTCATCATCCACATGGGATTAGCAGCGTATCCTGCACTAAAAAAACAACATCTTGCCCGGATCAGGGGACTATTAGATTTAAATGATAGTTTTGCAAGGTATCGGTGTTGACCATCAAGACCGCGCAGGTAATAAAAAATCGTGATATGGGCCTTACCAGTAAGTTGATTGTTTTTATCATAACGGTTGCGATTTTATCGTGCTCCCTGTCTTCGCAGGCTCAAGAGAAAAAGAAAACAACCAGCCAATCGGTATGCGCGACACCGATTCCAACACGGCCTGCTTTCGTGAAGAAGAAGGCCACATCGCCGGCCAAAGTTGCTGCCACTCCAGTTTGCTGCGTGCGCACACCATCGAGATTTTCCGGCCGGACATCGACTGCATCCGGGGCAAAAAAATCAGTGACCGGGTTAAAGTAACGCGGTCATATTTCTTTAGTTATTTACTTTACGTATTCATTTCAAACACTAATCATTCGGCATGTTCAAACATACATTGGTTGTATCATTCATTTTACTGGGTCTTATGGCCGGTTGTAACGAAAAGCCGGGTGTTGTTACCGGGGAAACTATACCCGTTTCATCGCCGATTCTTGCGGTCGTCGTCGACTCCCCGAAGATGGTCTTCATTGCCGGGGGAACTTTTCAGATGGGTACAGATGACGCGGCCTTTGCAGACGCACGGCCGGTGCATGCTGTCACCGTAAAAGGATTCTGGATGGATGAACATGAAGTAACCAACGCCGAATACGCGAAGTTTGTACAGGCAACCAATTACGTCACTGTGGCCGAAAGTGTGCTGGACCCGAAGGATTTCCCGGGTATTCCCCCTGAAAGTCTGGTGCCTGGCTCCGGGGTGTTCTCACCACCGGCACAAGCCGTGAACCTCGACAACCCGTTGCAGTGGTGGAAGTATGTGCCCGGTGCCAGCTGGAAACATCCCCTCGGACCCTCCACCAATTTACGCGGCCTGGAGAATTACCCGGTTATACATATCTGTTATACCGACGCGCTGGCGTATGCAACATGGGCTGGCAAACGGTTGCCCACGGAAGCCGAATGGGAATTTGCTGCGCAGGGAAAAAAGCCCGGCCAGAAGTACTACTGGGGCAACGAATTAAAACCGGGTGGCAAATGGATGGCCAATATTTACCAGGGTTCGTTCCCGGATAAGAATACTGGCGAGGATGGTTTTATTGGCATAGCACCGGTTAAATCTTTTGCACCAAATGGATACGGGCTGTATGATATGGACGGAAATGTGTGGGAGTGGTGTAATGATTTCTACCGGGCGGATTACTACAGCAAAAGTCCCGCAAGCAATCCAAAAGGTCCTGCAGACAGTTATGACCCGGATGAACCCGAAGCGGTAAAACGAGTGCAGCGCGGCGGTTCGTTCCTGTGCAGCGATGCCTATTGTATCCGTTACCGCCCCGGCAGTCGCGGCAAAGGCGAAATCAACAGCGGCTCTAATAATTTGGGGTTTAGGTGTGTGAGGGATTAGCGTTAGCGCTAGTAGTCAGCAATCAGTAATCAGCAGTCAGCAATCAGAAGAAGGGTATGGGGTATGGGTGAAGAATTCTTTTACTCAATGCCTTCATGTTTAAACGCAGTGTGCTCAACCACCCCATTTTGCCTTCGGCAA